>JAGRBY010000640.1 GCA_020433835.1 Anaerolineae bacterium
TTTCAACCGGAACTCCATTAACTGTGGGGCAACCGGGCGACTTTCGCTCCAAGATGACTTTTCAGCGTCTTCACTTCTCTCAGCGCGTTCAGCGATCCAACCTCGCCCCCAAATAGAAACGTCCCCCATTCATTCCTGACAGTTGACTGAGATAACTATTTTCGTTTAGAATTATTATAGGCAGATTTTATGCTGATGCGCATCGGCGTAATCCAACGCAAGTGAGGGACATGCCGATTTATTTCGGTCATCCCTACTGTAGCGGGAATATGCGGGAAATATTCCGTTCAATAAGATTCGTTGGGCGGCTCAGGCCAAACCAAAGGAAAACAAAGATGATATTACATAAAGACCTACCATTTGACCGCTTTTATGAACCAAAACATATGGCTGAGGTTTGGGATGATATGCTGGGGAATTTTGATCGGTATTTTAAGACGTTTGCCCACACACCCGTCGGCCTTGCCGCTCATTTCAATAAGCATATCACTGAATTTTTGAATGAACAGGAAAGTTACCAGCCTATTTTGGATATTGATTTTCTCTATGAATGTGATGAAGACCCAGGGACGTATAAAAATATCTTCAAGGCGAAATACCCTATCATTCGCCGCTGTCTTAATTCACGCTCAAAGTTGATGGACGGTTACCGGCGAGATTTTTATCAAACATCCAGCGAGGATATTTTAAACACAGCTATTAATATCATAGAGTTTGCTCAAGAGTATATCGGGACAACCACCCCAAAACAACAAGCAATGGCCAAAACCCCAGAAGACTTGGGCGTTTCTATTCTGGACGAAGACGGCTATGGAACATCAGGGGTTATTGGAGGCGGTATTCGATCAGCTTTCCTTTATCATGTAGACCCCGGTCTGTTTCCGAACCGTAATCAAGGCGCTATTTGGGCCTTTTACTTTCTGACAGACCGTAAGGATTATGGGTTTGAAGATTATTCGGAATTTCTCATGATTGACTCAGCCGACGCCAGTAGAGGTACCCAACAAAACTACTTTTACCCTTATGATTTATTTACTTGGTATGGGTTACAACTCTGCTTAAAATTGGATGAAGTCTGCCAACCTTTGGGGTACACCCTGCTTCCTACTTATCGATACGTTTATCTTGATGCTTTTTTAGGCCATATTGCCCGGACACATGAGGTAGACATCAACACTCTGAGGCCACAATTCGATGAACAAATCTATCATTGATCAGATATTTGACCAACACTTTTCAACTATAGGCAACGCTGTTTATCCCGAACAACGCAAGATTCTTGAATCCCTGCTTCAGGGTAAAAACACTCTGGCCATTATGCCCACCGGGGGCGGCAAATCGCTCTGTTATCAAATCGCCGGGCTGGCTCTCAAGGGCACCACCATCGTTATCTTTCCCCTCACCGCCCTTATAGATGAGCAGGCAGAAAAACTGCGTGCTTTGGGCCTAACCGTTACCGTACTTCACAGCGGCATAGATTCCAAACAACAATACCAGCAACTGATCGCGCTGTATAATAATAAGTTGCCTAACTTCATCTTTACCTCGCCTGAACGTATTGCCACCGATGGCTTTCTGGAATTTGTCCTCCATGAAAGACAGGCCGATATCCCCCTGGTGGTGGTTGATGAAATCCATTGCATCTCCCAATGGGGGCACGATTTTCGCCCCTTTTATCAAGAAATACCAACATTTTTAAACACCGTTTTCGGACATGAGTGGCCTGTTTTTCTTGGCCTAACTGCCACCCTGAACCAACCCGATGAAGAAACCATTCGCAAAGATTTTCGCATTCAAAAAAGCGGCGTCATAAAAAGCGAACAAATCCTCAGAACCAACATTGATCTTGACGTCATCAAAACCCCGGATGACAATGCCAAAGATATTTTATTCTGGGACCATTTGAAAAGAACCAAGAACGAAAAAGTGTTGGTCTATCAAGATAGAAAAGAGGGTAAACGGTCCGTGGAACAAATGGCCGAATATGCTAATAGCCAGGGGCTCAAAGCAACTGCTTTTCACGGCGATATGACCACCGCTACCAAAATTGATATCATTAACAACTTCAAGTCTGGTAAAATTCTAACCGTCTTTGCCACTAGCGCCTTTGGCATGGGCATTGATATCCCCGATATTCGCGGCGTTATTCACTATCGTCCCCCGGAATCAATTGAACAATACTATCAACAGGTCGGCCGCGTTGGCCGCGATGGGAAACCATCTTGGGCCACCCTTTACTACTCCGATAAGAACATAGATTTTCGTAAAAGCCATTTTATCGCTCGCTCCTTTCCAACTGCGGACACTTTGCGTAAAGGGTATGAGTCTACAGTTCCTAAATCAAAGCGGGGTCGCGGCGGTCCCATAAAAACCTTTAATATTTTTGAACAAGATGAAAAGATTCAAGCCGCCTACCACTACCTCGTTCGTCACGGCTTCGTAAAATTTCACTTTAGGGGCGTTCGTCGCTTAGATACATTCTCTCCGGCAAACGCGTTACCAGAGTTTGATAACTACTACGCTCCGGTAGTCAGCAGCGGCATTCTTTTAACGTCCGCTCGAAAAACCAATACACCGGCGGAGAAAATCTGTACAGATATCTTCCGCTGGGTAGCAACCGGACAACTAAAAATTAATACCGCCCCCGCCAAATGCCTGTATGTAGAAAGAATGAAAGACGAATTGGCTGATACCGATCTTGAGCAAATGCTGCTCGATGCCGAAGAAAAGAAACTATATCGCTTTGGTCTGCTTGATCAATTTGCCCAGTTGCTCAACCAATATACTGGCTCCCAAGAAATGCATAAACAAATTGGTCAATATCTTGGCCTACGCCCCTACCAATATAACCGCAGTCACAAGACCGTTTCCGGCATTCTTGTTCGCTCAAAATCAGAAGTGATCATCGCCAATCTTCTCACAAAACATAACGTCAATTTTGCATATGAAAAACCGCTGATTGCCAACAATAAACAATACTCCCCCGATTTCACTATCACCACCCCTGATAACAAAGTGTGGTACTGGGAGCATCTGGGCATGCTTCACAAAGAAGATTACCGAAAAAATTGGGCAGAAAAAGAAGCCTGGTACCAAAAATATTTTCCCAACCAACTCCTTACCACCAAAGAGTCAGCCACCCTCAGCCAACGTACCGAGGCCCTTATCCTGCAATATTTTATCCAGGATCAACCTGAACCCGCAACCTCCAGCCTTTTAAATCGCTGATGCGCAAGAAGAGGACAAAGAAGAGGTCAAACCAGATAAACCATCCAATTCCCTCCCTCATTTTTCAGAGATCAATCAAATCCAGGATACTGAATTAAAAGACAATCTCCACCGCACAGTCGCTTTACTCACCGTTGAAAGCGTAGATGTTGGTATGTTCCAATTGGGCAAAATATTTGAGACAGAGTTAAAGAAACTGATCATTTGTGCTAAAGAAACCGGCTACTATAACATTGTCCGAAAAGATCAAGAAAGATTGGCAAGTATGATTGAGTGTGTGCTTCGTGAAGATATTGTTAGCAACCAACACGAGTTAACCTATCTTCGCCATGAACGTAATGAGAGTGCACACGGCGATATCCCAGATCAAGAACGACGTCAACAGATGCTAAACAAATCTCAACATCTTGCTGGCCTTTACATTTACAATATCGTTGAGTTCTCAAAAAAACGAACAGTCTTAAAGGCAAACAAATAGTTCAAAGGAAAACTGCCCGGTCATTCATCGCGTTTGTTAGTGACGGGGTAGGTAGCATAAGTTTTGCTGTAAATGTAAGGTGTCGCTTTCACAGTCTAGTTACTCGTTAAGTTATCAGGTTTCGGGATAAACCAACAGCTTGGCCCCCAGCGGTGCCGCCCAATAAATCAATGCACGCGAATTGCTAATCTTCGTTTTTATAGAAAGTAACTTGGACCACAATCGTTCCGGTGATTGAGGGTATCTTTACTTTCCCGCAATCTCGTGATTTTAGTCGTTAGCTGGCTTAGCAGAAATTCGATCAGAACACACAACCCGCGTGGTCAATCACACAATCCGCCACATTCGATGATGTCAGATGCTAAATGGGCGAGTACCTCGCCCAAATTTTTTCGGTGAAATAGACATTTATTCAAAAGCTGGTTAAAGCGAAATTGACCGTTGGCTTCCAACCCCCTCCACTAAGCCAGCAGACCTAAGCTGACGATATTTAAGTGATACAACTGACTCTTTTAGGGTCATCTTGCCCCGTAATATGCTCCTCCGTCGCCAAACTGTAAG
>JAGRBY010000641.1 GCA_020433835.1 Anaerolineae bacterium
TATCTGAAATTCGTGAAACTTCCACTGGCCAATAATCTTAAAAAATTCAAGCGCACCCTCGGGGCCGGTCTGGGCCTGAAGCCAGGGTACTTCGGCGTGCTGCGCCGAGTTATCGGCCCACTCATCCCACTTTACATCCTTAGCCAGATAAGACAAAACCGTGGGAATATCCCCTTGGCCAAAGGCTTCATAAATTTTCGTGACCGTAGCTAAATTATCACTCATAGTAACTCTCCTTTGAAACTACAATGAAATTAATAATAAAAGAATGCAAAATCACAGTTGACTTTTCATTCTCGTTGCCCGATAGCAGGGTCCACTGCACGCTATCATCAATGGAGCCGTCGATTAGCAGCAGCCGGTGCTTCACTATTTCTCTTTTAAGGCTATGTCAAACCAAAAGGTGGTGGTGAAAAAGAGGGGAAACCGAAATATTTCTCTCAATCAATTATACAGCAGTAGAGCGCAGTTACAAACGCCCAAATGCGTTTTAGTAAGGCGATAGCCCCCTTTAAGCTGTCGCGTCGAGATGATAGACGATAAAATTAGGTTCCGTTGACATGTTGAATTTTCATGTCATTTCGACGAGCTTGCGAGGAGAAATCCCACCTAACTTCGATTGCCCTTGGTCGTTGTCGGGGATTTCTCGCTCATACTTCGCTCGAAATGACATCCCCTAACAGATTGAAACCAACATCAACACAACCGCGTCACGCCGACCCTGACAGGCTTCCGCAATCACAGAAATCGGTCAGGGCCGGCGGGCCAGTGGCTCAGCCGCCGATACCGTTGAGCGGTATTTTTATCACCGGTGGCAGGACGATGGGATTTTTGAACTGGTAGCTGACCGGAACAAAATCCTCAAACAACAGCACCGACTGATCGGCGTTAAACATCTGGATTCTCAGTTGGTCGACCGTAACCGCGCCGGAGACGATGGTAAAGTTGCTGCTGCCGCTGCCGTTACCCACCGCATACACCTGCGATCCCGACGCCCCATAATTGGCGGCCAAACTGCCCCCGGCCATGGGGCGAATGAATATACGCGCGCCGCCGGCCTCGGTTGTTTCATAATCAAAGGTAATTGTCACCTGATCATTAAAGTTTAATACGGCCGGCGAAGGGGGATTTAACCCGGTGACCGTTACCAAATGCGTCGCTTCCACCGGCTCTGTAAAATGATAGCTAACCCCAACCGGCAGCTCGTAGAGCAGTTGACTCTGGTCGGACGTCCACATTTGGATTTTGAGCTGGTCAACAACCACATCGCCCGAAGAAATCGAGAAGGTGCTGTTGGCAAAACCGGCACTGCTTTCGGTCAGGCCCGTTGCGGGATAAATTGGTGATACCGGCGCATTATGGTTAGGTGACGGCGCGCCGCCCGTTATCGGCAGCACCACAAAGCGAACGCCGCTCACGGCCGTGGTCACATACTTAAAATTGACGCTGATAACATCGTGGCCGGCAATCACATCTGATGGCGAAGGCGGGTTGAGAGTTTGCTCAAAGACAAAATGAACATCGGGGATGGGCGTGGGCGTCCAGGTGGGCGACGGCGTAAAAGTGGGTGTCGCAGACGGGGTAAATGTGGCCGTCGGCGTGTTGGTGGGGGTTGAGGTGCTGGTGGGGGTTGAGGTTGGCGAAGGCGTGACCGGCGTGCTGGTCGGCAGGGCGGTTTCGGTTGCGGTTGGGGTCGGCGTGATAGGTGTGGCCGTGGGCGTAAAAGTTGCGACCACTGTGACCGTCGGCGATACCGGAATTGTGGTTACGGTAGCGGTTAGCGTTTGCGGCAGGCTCAAAAGGGTAAATGGCCCCAGATGGACCGTGCTGGTCCAGTCGTCATGTAATCCTTGCGTTCGCATATGAAAATACCAGATGCCGTCGGCCAATTCGGCGCTGGTGGTGCTGCTAGCAGTGCCTGATAGGTCCGGCACGTCATCCGGTAAGTCGCGATCGCCCTGGCTCCATAAAACCGAATAGGCTTTAACGTCGGGCTGCTGCGTCCAGGCAATGTCGATGCTTTTATCGTTCGATGGCTGGCCGATAAGATGGCTGGTGCTGTGAACGTCGTCAGGATCTTTAACCGGGGGCGATGACGACCACCAGGCCAGCGCGCCGGCAGTGCCGAGTAATAAAAAGGTCAGCAGCAGCGCCGGAATCAGCAGCAAATAGGGGGGTGCCAGCCGAGGTTTTGGCTCAACCGTCGATTGGGCAGCATCGACTGCTTTTTCCCGCTGAAGTTGGTCGGCTACTTGCAGCCAGAGCAGATCGCGCAGGCCGGGACCAACCGAAACAGGAGCCAGCGAGGCCAGGATAGCCGCCGGGGAAGCGTAGCGCCGTTTGCTTTCCTGGCAGCGGCGGCACGCTTGCAAATGGTTTTGGATGGCCCAGCGCACCTTGCGCGTCAGTTCGGTGGCTTGAAGTTCGGTGAGCAGGGCGTTGAGATCGGGGCAATCTTTACGACCCCGGCGCAGCAGCAAGCTGGAAACCACGGCCTCACCTAAAGTCTCTCTTAAGCGAGACAGTTTGGTGTAGATGGCTCCCTTGCTGGCTCCTAAATTCTCGGCCAGCTCACCGGCGCTGAGACCCTGCCGTACGTGCAAGTCGAGCAGGCTGTAATCTTGCGGCGGCAGTGCTGTGGCCGACTGCCAGACCAGATCGACAAGTTCTTGGTCTTCCAGCACGGCCTGCGGGTTGGCCAGTTTAGAGGAGTCAACCAGGGTGTAATTAAAGGGCGGGTCTGTTTCATCGGTCTCTTCGGCGGCGGAAACCAGCCGGTTGGTGTAGCGCAGCTCGTCGATGGCGGCGTTGTGGGCCACCGTAAAAAGCCAGCCTTTGATATTATCGGGCGTTTTGCGCTCTTCCAACTGCCGCCAGGCTTTAACAAAGGTCGATTGCACCACATCGGCGGCGATATCTTGATTGCGCGCCACGCGGGCGGCGTGATCATAAATGTCCTGAAAATAGCGCTTATAAAGCGCACCAAAGGCTTCGCGATTGCCTTCAGCGGCCTGGGCAGCCAACTGTTGATCAGACTGCCGCAGGTAAACATTAACCGTTGTATCCATCGTACGCATACTCATCACTATTCTCCTTATTTGATAACGGCCGAAGCGGAATGAAGCCCGGCGTAAAATTTCTTTTGAGATCGTCTACGGGTACAACGGTGAGGGTCGAAAAACCTTACAGTTTTTTCGAAACAAATTTCTTTTTTTAAGGTTCTTATATCGGGATAAGGCCGCTGGGCTGAATCGGTTGATTTTAGTATAGCGGTTTCTGCTCGATAGCGTTATAGGATTTATGAGCTAAACGAGGGGAGAGCGAACAGCCCCAAGCGGGGCTAGATTGGGCCGATTTTCGCTGTGGGGTCAACAGAGCGTCTCAAACGGGCAGCTTACTTTAGCAGCTAGGTGACGTGTAGCCGGAAACCGGACCAATCGGGGGCGGGTATACCGGAGCACAAAATTAATTATCTGGCGCTCCGGCAGCGATCCATTCGCTAATAATGCGGATTTCGCCGGGTAATAAGTGGGGTTCATTTTTGGGCATCTTGCCGGAGACAATCTGCTCGACCATAAAACTGTTGTCAACATCGCCCGGCTCAAGAACCGAACCGTTCCACGAGCCGGCAAGAATGCCGGCGTAACTGGTCATATTTAATCCCTCTTCGGTTTCCTCGCCGCCGTGACATTTAACGCACCGATTTTCGATAATCGGAAAGACATCGGCGGCGAAGCTCACCTGACCGGCTGCATCGTCGACCGGAATCGGCGCGGCTGTCTCTGGGGCCGGTAGGGGCGTTGCGGTTGGAGCCGGGGAGGGTGTGGGCGTGGCTGTAGCGGCGGCGGGTGGCGGAGCGTCTGTTGGGGGGGCTGCATCTGCCGCTTCGGCAGCATTGGCGGCGGTGGGCGACGGTGATGGGGTGGCGGTGGGCGTTTCCGTCGGCGGCAGCGGCGTGGGCGAAGGCTCTGCTTCCGCCGGGGCCGTGGCGGCGTCCGGCCGGGCAGCAGTTTGATCAGGCTCGGCTGCGGTTAGCTGTACAAAGCCCCACCACAACCCGCCCCAGGCCAAAGCCATCACCAAGGCAATGGCCAATTGGGTGACGATATTGGCGGCTGACGGCCAGCGAATATTTTTACGGGGTGCGGCTTCGGCTTTGGTGCGCCAGAATGAATCGGCCATACGTCTCCTAAAATCCGTACAGAATGACGCCGCCCAAAAAACCGAGCGCCGTAGCCAGCATAAAACAGCCGGCAAATCCAAGC
>JAGRBY010000642.1 GCA_020433835.1 Anaerolineae bacterium
CTGCAAACGCGCAGTTGCCTCTCCTCACCGCCCCATCGACGCGACACCTACACCATCTTTAACCTGGATACGCTCACCTCTACCGTAGAAACCGAAGATTTCGGGCCGGGCCAACTCGATACCCCTGCCGTCGCCCAACAGGCGGGCCGCGTGGTTTCTGTCTATCACCACGCCAACGGCTTCGAGCAACTTGTTATTTTCAACAGACAGGGCCAACTGATCGACACCACTGAGCCACATCTCAAAGAATACGGATCATCACCTGTTGTTGATGCGAAAGGGGAGTGGTTGTACACGCTCAACGGCAGGGCAATAGAGGTTCGAAGCCTGACCGATCTAACGTTGCAGAGCCGTATTCCGCTTACCACGAACATCCCGACCGAGATTGTTCTGTCGCAAGATGAACGGCACCTGTATTTATTCGGCAACGGTATGCTTCAGGCTCACCGCGTATTCGATTTGCAGCGGGCCAGAATTGATGAACCCGAGGACATACCCTTGAACTGGTTATCAAACCCTGATGACGGTTCGCCTCAGGTTAAGCTCTTTCGCTCACCGGAATTTCGACGGGATGGGGAGAGCATCATCCTTTTGGATAACCCTTTTGAAGCCTACCGTCTCCCGCGCCTGGGTGTGGAGTATCTACCCGCTATGACCCGCATGTACTGGCCCCATTTCGACACCATCGCACTCTCACTTTCACCCAACTACAGCCGCGACCACACGCTGGTTGCTATGCTCACCACGCAACCGATGCGATCCACCGACAAGGGCCAAACCTGGGAGCCGTGGAACCCGCCCCTCGCCTTTACCTCTGACCGCGACGGCAATCGCGAAATTTATACGATGACGCCCGACGGCGACCAGCTCCAGCGCCTGACCGACAACCCCACCGCCGACGAAAACGCAGCCTGGTCACCGGCCTGGACGCGACTGGCTTTTCAAAGCGACCGCGACGGCAATTGGGATATCTACCTGCTCGATCCCACCTGCGCCGAAACCGAGTGCAGCCTCCAGCGCCTCACCCACGACCCCGGTGACGACATGCTCCCGGCCTGGTCGCCCGATGGCCGCCGCATCGCCTTTGTCTCCACCCGCGACGGCAACCCCGAAATCTACGTGATGGACAAGGATGGCGGCAATATACAACGCTTGACCTTCAACGACCACGGCGACTGGCGTCCGGCCTGGCTGCCCGACAGCCAACACCTCATCTTCACCAGCAACCGCAGCGGCACCAACGACATCTACCAAATCACCGTCCCCTTGCTCGATTTAGACCCGTTTGCCCCCAGCGATCCTGAACTCACCCCCCTCATCACCGGCGATGCCGACGACCGCGACCCCGCCGTTGGTCCCGACGGCACCATCTATTTCTTATCGGATCGCGATGATGGTATTATGAAGATATTCACCTACAAGCTGAAGACGTCGGCCAACGGAACCGGCGAGCCTGTCATCGAAGCTCTTAATGCGACAGACGCGCCGCAAGCCCATCCCAGCCCAACGCTCAACCAGAACACCCCCATCCTCGCCGCTTTAACGCCCGAGGGACAATCTGACATCTACTTGCTGGGCTACTCAACCGTCCCCCTAACCAACGAACCAGGCTTCGATGGCCAACCCGCCGCCGGGCCAACCGGCTGGAACCCGAGCAAAGACCTCAGCTACGATTGGCTCCTTCAACGGGCCGGCGATTGAAAGGACTTCCTATGGATCTCAACCTTATCATCACAACGGGCAATCTCCTATCAACTATGCTGGAGAAAAACCGACCCATTTGGAAAGAGCAGGCTCCGCCTCACTACAGACAGGTGGGCCTCAATCTCCTCGAAACCCTTTTTACCGTCGACACCATCCTGGAAATCCACGAAAAAACAATCACGCTCTTGAGCCAACTCCCCGGCGCGGGGGAAGAGCTATGTCGAATCGCCGTTCTGGGCAAGAAATGGAAACTGTTGGATTGTATTCACAAGCAGCAAACGCATGTCGATGCCCTTATCGAGCCACTACGCCTACCGCTGAATATCGTGGGGGCGATGACCGACTCTCTCGACAACCATTTTATCGAACCCTCGATTCCCGACGATATGCGTCTCGCAGAAAAAGATATCATCATGGCCGAATCCGCCAAGGTTTCAAAGTGGCAAACGGTCAAGACCGCTCTGCCGATGGCCTGGGCCGGCGTTAGCGTGCAGCGCGGCCTTGAGGATTACCAAAACGCGATACGGCTAACAACTCCCGAAAACACCTTCAAAATACAGCTTCCGGCACAGATGCAGGTGAGAATCCTGGCTTCCACTCTGCACCCATCCGTATCTGGACAAATAGCCGGCTACGAGAGGGTCGCCTATGATATAACAACACCGGCTGGATTATCAGCCTTTTTAGAGCAATTAAATCATCAGCAGGAATTAGCCCTAGCGGGTCGCGACAAACTCGCCCAATCCATCGAAGAAACCTTTACACTGGACGCATTGTTGCAAGCCAAGTAATCAGCAGGAAGTCAGAATTTTCCCTTAATCCCTACTTCCTACCCCCTACTCCTTGGCCTGAAAGGAACCCTTGTGAAAACCAACCAAGATCGTTTAATTCGAGTCATCGCCCATCAACTCAACGTTGAACCGAGCCGGTTAATACCGGAAGCCCGCTTTCGCCAGGAACTGGGCGCCGACTCCTTAGATTTAGTCGAACTGATGATAGCCCTTGAGGATGAATTTGAGGTAGAGATATCGGATAAAGACGCCGCCGAAATCACCACCGTCGGCGAAGCCATTGTTTATCTCCATCAGCGTGATGCCCACTAGATGAGGCACGTTCACGATATAGTCGGCAATAAAACCATTCATTTTGTTGATTGTCTAAGTTGACTTGCTATTAGGCTTCTTCTAAAATGACGCTATAACGCACATCATTACTCGAAAACGATTACTCGAATTTGCCCAAAAACACCCGAATGCTCGGAGTGGCCTTGAGCATTGGTACCGGGTTATGAAACGTAATGATTTTGATACATTTGACCAGTTACGTACTGCGTTTCCCCACGCCGATCAGGTGAGCGCCTGACGGTATTCAACATTGGCGGTAACAAAGCCCGGCTGATTGCGGCCATTCATTATAATCGTCACCGAGTCTATATTCGACATATACGGACCCATAGCGAATATGACAAAGATGCTTGGAAGGAAAAATGATGCTTAGTTTACCTTTAGAAAAAACCATTAAAGTTTGGCCGGAAGTTGCACCCGTTTTGCACGTACCCCACACCGAAGCGGAATACCAGCAAACTGTAGCTTTGCTCGACGAGTTGATTGATACCATCGGTGAAGATGAAGATCATCCGCTAGCCTCACTAATGGAAACCTTAGGTAGCCTCATCGAAACTTATGAAAGTAGCCATCTGGCTGAGCCGATGGGCGATCCCATTTCGTCCTTAAAAGAGTTTATGGCCGACCACGCTTTGACCGCCACCAACTTATCGGAATTGGGGGATGAAGCAACTGTGACCGAAATTTTAGCCGGCCAACGTGAATTGACTCTGCCTCAAATCCGCGCTCTGGCCCAGCGGTTTGGGGTATCTCCAGCTGTGTTTGTGTAAAAAGCAACAACGGATAGATACCGAAACATGCTTTTATTCCCTAATCCGATGTTGTCTTAAAAAAGTGCCTCCTACCATCTGAAGCATCCCTTCCCGCCGAAAATGTCCTCTTCCCCAGCCAAAATACGATCTTCCCCATCCGAAATGACCCCTTCACCGTCCAAAATGAGGTCTTCCCCATCAAAAATGACCCCTTCACCGTCCGAAATGACCACCTTCACCAGTCGAAATGTCACCTTCCCCATCTGAAATGAGGTCTTCCCCAGCCAGAATCACCCCTTCCCCGCCGAAAATGACCCCTTCCCCATCCGAAATGTCACCTTCCCCATCTGCCGAGGCACCTTTACCCTCCGCCGAACGCCCTTCACCGCCCGCCGAATGGCCTTTACCATCCGCCGAGACCCCTTTACCGCCCGCCAAGACCCCTTTACCGTCCGCCGGACGATTCCTCTTCCGTTCAGGTAGTTTTGGTAAGGGGATTTATCCGGTCAAATCGAGCGCCGTTGGCTTTACTCCTCGCCCGGCTACAATTCAAAATCAACCTCAGCCAATACCTGCCCGTTGATCTGAAGGCCCAGCCGGTGGTGGCCCGGATAATGCTTGCGGGTGCTGATGGGTCGAAAGGCGTGCTTTTTGGAAAGCTGGAGAGCATCAC
>JAGRBY010000643.1 GCA_020433835.1 Anaerolineae bacterium
AGCTATCGACCAAGGTGCTGATGTTGTCTTTGGGGCTGGTGGTAAAACCGGCAACGGCGCGTTGATTGAAGTAGCCGGTAATGAAGGCGTTTTCTGCATCGGCGTTGACAGTGATCAGTGGGAAACCGTACCGGAAGCTCATTCTTGCCTGGTTTCCAGCGCGATGAAATTGATTACCCCCGGTGTTACTGAATTGATTGGAATGTCGAATGCCGGCGAATTCCCGGGCGGTAACTTCATCGGCGATGTTGGTCTGGCTCCGTTCCACGACTTTGACTCACAAGTTTCTGATGAAATCAAAAGCAGTCTGGATGAAATCAATGCCGGTCTCATGGATGGATCCATCGAAACGGGTTACAATCCGGGTTAATCCCCCTCGATCTTGACAGAACAGATTACAACTAAATAAACTCATGTCCATGTACGACGTGCCAATTGGCACGTCGTACATTTAGGAATTACTATGACGACACAAACGGACAGCAATGCAAATACATCGCAGCGACTGATAGCGTTTTGGCGATCGGCGAGCCTGCCCCTAATGGCTGTAATTTTAGCCCTGTTAGTTGGGGGTATCATTCTTGTAATCTCAGGGGCTAATCCTTTGGCGGCCTACTCCGCTTTGGTTAAAGGTGCTTTCGGCAGTTCCGTCGCTTTTGGTCGAACTCTAGAAAAAGCAACGCCTTTAATTTTGGGTGGTCTCGCTGTGGCTTTTGCCTTTAAAGGTGGACTTTTTAATATTGGTGGGCAAGGACAGCTCTTAGTGGGCGCAATTGTGGCGGCAGCCGTTGGTTTTAGTATTGACGGGCTGCCGTTTATTATTCATATGCCGCTGGCTCTCCTTATCGGCAGCTTGGCCGGTGCAGCCTATGGCGCTATTCCCGGCGCGTTGAAAACCTATACCGGTGCCCACGAAGTTATTACCACCATTATGCTCAATTTCATCGCCATCAACCTCACCGACTTTTTGGCCAATGGCCCCTGGAAAGATAAAGGTATTGTAGCTCGTACTCCGGCCATTGCCGAGTCGGCAGCAATTCCGACATGGGGCAACATTCCGGCGGGATTTTTTATTGCCTTATTAGCCGCTGTCGCAACGTGGTACCTTCTATATCACACCACTATCGGCTATGAAATTCGCACGGTTGGACTTAATTCTAACGCGGCCAAATATGCCGGTATTGGGGTTTCGTTCACCGTTATTTTGACGATGGCCATTAGCGGTTTTCTGGCCGGAATGGGTGGAGCGATTGAAACGCTTGGTGTAGTAGGCCGCTATCAGCCCGGTTTTAACGCCGGTCTTGGTTTCGATGGTATTACCATTGCCCTGTTAGCCCGCACAAACCCTATCGGCGTTATTCCCGCCGCGCTGTTGGTGGGAGCAATGCAAGCCGGTTCCAGCCAGATGCAGTTTGATGCCGATGTTCCATTTCAAATTATCGATGTTATTCAGGCCTTGATTTTATTCTTTGTATCAGCCGACATGATTGTGCGCTGGATTATTCGTGTTCGTGCCGAGGAAGGCGAGCAAATTACCCTGAGCACAAGCTGGGGCTAAATTTCGAGCAGCTCTGCACAGTTTCTATATGGAGAGGATTTTTTATAGATGACGACTGCTGCAATTCCTAAAGCAAAAAGCCGAGGAGATTATGCCAAAACTGTTGGGATAATATTTGGTGTGATTGTTCTTATCGGTATTATTTACGGCTATATTACTAACCCGGTTACAACTACGGCCGTACTGGCCTCCACGCTGCGCCAATCAACACCGCTGGTTTTGGGGGCGTTGTGTGGCATGATCGGCGAGCGATCCGGTGTTATCAATATTGGTATCGAAGGACAGATGTTGATGTCTGCCTTCATTGGGTTTTTAGCCAATGTCTACACCGGCAATCTCTTTATCGCTGTGCTGGCCGGCGTTGCTACCGGAGCCGCACTGGGCGCTTTTTTAGCCTTTATGTCCGTTACGCTCAAAATGGATCAAATTATCGGCGGTACGGTCATCAACATTTTGGCTTTGGGCTTGACCAGCTTTTTCTATCAAACCGGATTGACCACGCAAGGTAAAATGCAGCCCATATCCTTAGGGCCGTTAGCCGATATTCCTCTCCTTGGCCCCGTCTTTTTCGATAATCCTCCTATCACGTATACAACGCTTATATTAGTTGTGGTCGTGCACTATGTACTCTTTTATACGCGTTGGGGACTACGCACTCGGGCTGTAGGCGAGCATCCTAGCGCTGCCGATACGGTTGGCATCAATGTTTTCAAAATACGCTATATTAATGTCATTATTGGCGGCGGAATTGCCGGTCTGGCTGGAGCCTACCTCACGCTGGAGGCTGTCGGCTCGTTTGAGCGGGCGATGACCAATGGGCGCGGTTTTGTGGCGTTGGCCGTGATGATTTTTGGCAAATATACACCGTTTGGCGCGTGGGGCGCGGCTCTATTGTTCGGCTTTGCGACGGCCTTGCAAACCCAACTACAATTTGCCGGGCAGCTTCAAATTCCGCACCAATTTATTGGGATGCTGCCCTATTTGTTAACCATCATTGTTTTGGCCGGTTTTGTGGGACGAACACGCGTCCCGGCTGCTGTCGGCAAACCCTATGAGAAAGAGTAAGCTGCTCTATGAATAAAACGGATCGCCCTATCGTCTTAGAAGCCAAAGGTTTGACGAAGCGTTTTCCCGGCGTGTTAGCAAACGACAATATCAATCTTAAATTACATCAAGGTGAGATCTTGGCGCTCCTTGGCGAAAATGGGGCGGGCAAAAGCACCTTGATGAATATGCTCTACGGCCTTTACACCCCTACCGAAGGCGAAATCTGGATTAAGGGCGAAAAGGTCGAGATGAGCAACCCCGGTGATGCCATCGACCGGGGGGTAGGGATGGTTCATCAGCATTTTCAATTGGTGCCGGTGATGACGGTCGCCGAAAATGTGATGTTGGGTTCGGAAATTACCAGCGGCGGCGGGCGGCTAAATATGCGTCAAGCCATCCAAAACGTACGCGATCTGTCAGAGAAATATGGTTTGGCTGTTGATCCAACGGCGGTTATTGAGGATTTGCCGGTGGGTAACCAGCAGCGCGTCGAGATTATCAAAGCCCTCTACCGCCACGCCGATATCCTCATTTTAGATGAGCCAACAGCCGTTCTTACCCCCCAGGAAGCCAACGAACTCTTTCGAATTATGCGTGATCTGACGGCTCAGAATGTTTCCATTATTTTTATTACGCACAAGTTAAAAGAAGTGCTCTCGGTCGCCGACCGTATCGGCGTTTTACGCGCCGGGAAGATGGTCGGCACCGCCATGCCGGAGGATTCAACCGAAACCAGCCTGGCCGAGCTAATGGTTGGACGTAACGTGATCCTCCAGGTTGAAAAATTGCCCTCTAAACCGAAGGAACCGGTGTTAAAGATACAAAATCTGCACGTTCGAGACGATCGGGGGCAGGCCGCGGTTGAGGGCGTTGATCTGGAAGTGCGAGCCGGTGAGATTGTCGGTATCGCTGGTGTGGAAGGCAACGGTCAGCGAGAGCTTGTCGAGGCGCTAACCGGTTTACGCCAGGTTGATACCGGAAAGATTGTGATTGATGGTCAAGACACCACGCACTTCAACCCGCGCCAGATCACCGAACTTGGTGTGGCGCATATCCCCGAAGATCGCGAAAAGCACGGGCTGGTAATGCCTTATACGTTATCGGATAATATGGTGCTTAACAAATATTTCAAAAACCCTTACGCCAAAGGGGTTATCATGCACCATGATAAAATTGATGAAAATGGTAAAGTTTTAGTTAAAGAGTATGACGTGCGCCCCCCCAATATTCACGCTCTGGCTCAGAATTTATCCGGCGGCAACAAACAAAAAGTAATTGTGGCCCGCGAATTTTCTACCCCTACCAAACTCCTCATTGCGGCCCAGCCTACCCGGGGTATTGATGTTGGCTCGATTGAATTTATTCACAAGCAAATCGTCGCGCAGCGAGACCAAAATGTGGCCGTACTGGTGGTTTCGGCTGAACTTGACGAAGTCTTGGGGTTGGCCGACCGTGTTGCGGTTATGTTCGATGGCCGTATTGTCAAAATTTTGTCGGCTACCGAGGCAACCCGTGAGCGTGTCGGGCTGCTCATGGCCGGTTCCGAAGCTTAAGTAAGCATTCATCGCAGGTAAGTTCTCTTAAGCAGGTTGGGATAATAGGTATGCCATATGCAAAAGGGAGATCGAATAGTCTCGATCTCCCTTTT
>JAGRBY010000644.1 GCA_020433835.1 Anaerolineae bacterium
GAGGCCCTGGGCGATATGTTCTGGGATGATCGCTCGCAAAGCAAAGCGATGGGCAACCTGCGCGTTATCCTCACCAGTCTGCGGCAACAATTAGGCGAGTATGTCGATATCCGTCGCCAAACCGTTGCCTTTAACACCGGCAGCAACTACTGGCTCGATGTGGCCGAACTGACCAGTCTTACCGAGATGCTGCAAAGCGAGGCCGTCAGCGTCGATCAACTCCCCCGAACCACCGTCAGACGGCTCGAGCGTGCGGTTGATCTCTATCACGGCGATTTTCTGGCCGGCTTCAACCTGCGCGATGCTCAGGGCTTTGAAGAATGGGCCCGCTTCGAGCGAGAACGCCTGCGCCACTTTGTTACCCAGGCGTTGCAACTGCTGGTCGCTTACTATCTGCGCAGCGGCGACTATCAGCTTGGTCTCAACTACGCCACCCGGCTAACCGAGCTTGACTCCTTCAGCGAAGAGGCCCACCGCCACATGATGCTGCTCTTGGTGCGTACCGGCCAGCGCAATGCCGCCCTGCGCCAATACGAAACCTGCCGCCGTATTCTGGCCGATGAACTGGGCGTCGAGCCGCTGGAAGAAACCACGCTGCTCTACCACCGCATTAAATCGATCTCAACCGTCGGTGCCCATAATCTTCCCCCGCAACACACGCCCTTTGTCGGCCGCACTGCCGAATTGATGCTGCTCGGCAGCTATCTGACCCAATCAGACATTCGCGTGGTGACGCTGGTTGGCCCCGGCGGCATCGGCAAAACCCGGCTGAGCACGCAGGTGGCGCTGGAAAATCGGACAGTGTTTCTCAACGGCGTTTGCTTTGTCCCCCTGGCCGCCATTCAATCCGCCGATTTTTTGGTGCCGTCGATCATCGAAGCCCTGCAACTGTCCGACGCCGGCTCCGAGCGGCCTAAAACCCAATTGCTCGATTATCTTCGCAACCGCGAGCTGCTGCTTTTCCTCGATAATTTCGAGCATCTGGTCGATGGCGGCATCGAGCTGATCATCGACATTCTCCAGGCTGCCCCAGAGGTCAAACTGCTGGTCACCTCGCGCGAGCGATTGAATATTCACGGCGAGCGTGTCTTTGAAGTGGGCGGCCTGCCTACCCCGCCCGATAACGGTCAAACAATCGCCACCCACAGCGCCATGCAGCTTTTCTTGCAGAGCGCCAACAGCACCCGCGCCGGCTTCAGCCCCGATGCCGAAGCCATAACCCAGATTGCCCACATCTGCCGTCTGGTTGAGGGTATGCCCCTGGCTATCGAACTGGCCGCTGCCTGGGTGCATGTCTTGTCGTGCCGCGAAATTGCCGCAGACATCGAGCGCAACCTGGGCGCTCTCAGCGCGCCGACGCGCAACATTCCACAGCGTCACCGCAGTCTACGCGCCGTCTGCGATTACTCATGGGAACTCCTGTCTGAAGATGAGCAGCAGGTCTTTCAAAAATTTGGCGCGTTTATCGGCCGCTTTGATCGCGAAGCCGCCCAGCGCGTCACCGGTGTGTCGCTGCTGACGCTCTCGGCTTTGGCCGATAAATCGCTGGTGCGGCGCTCCGCAACCGGCCAGTACGATGTTCACGAACTGCTTAGACAGTACGCGGCCAAAAAGCTGGCTGATGATCCGGCCGAGCTGGAAACCACGCTCGACCGGCACGCCGGCTACTACGCCTCGCTGCTGCATCGCCGCCAAGCCGAATTTGCCGCCGAACACAAGCCCGATGCTTTGACCGCCATCGAAACCGCCATCGACAATATCTTAGCCGGCTGGCAGTGGAGCCTCATTCGCGGCCGCTACGCCGATGTGCGCCTGGCCCTCGACGGACTCTTCCTCTTCTATCAAACGGGCGGTCGGCTGTGGGAAGGGGCCAGACTGTTCGAGCGCGCCGTCACCCTGTTAGAGCTTCAAAACACAACCCCCAACAGCGACGAACCCAACGATGTCTCCGGCCTGATCGGATCGCTGCTCATCCGACAGGGACAACTGTTGCATCGGCTGGCATCCTATTCGAAGGCCGAAGCGACGCTGCGCCGCAGCATCGACCTGCTCCAGCCGCTCGATGAAAAACGCGAGTTGGCACTGGCTTTAGAGCAGCTGGGTGGGCTGCTTTACGCTGTGGGTCGCCACGCCGAAGCCCAAGAACAATTACAAACCGGTTTGGATCTGTGGTCAACGCTCGATGATGAAGCCGGTATCGCGCGAGTCAAAAACCGGCTCGGTACTCTGGCGTTGGCCCAAAATTCAAGCAGCAATTAATCATCTAAAATTAATCACACCCGTTTATACTACCAGGGCAATGCTACTTATGGGGGATTGCCAAATTCCTCATCACTTGGTATTATTTTAGCGAGGAGATTTTGGCAAGTTTGTTGGAGGAGTGTAGGGTACTTGCAATGTGCCATACCTAACTTGCTGATAATACTCTAGGAGATTTTTTATGACTTGGGGAAGAGTAATTGATACAAGGCGTGCCTTGGCCTTATTTTTTGTCTTGGCTTTTGTGGCCATTCTGGGCTTAGTTTTATGCCTTTCGGCCCTGGCCAATATCCAAATTATCTCGGCCAATTCAGACCTGCTCAATTCACCGCTGTCGATGCTTAGCCATCTTTTATAACCACCTATCGTTAATTTTTACAGCCTATGCGCATTTTGCATATTTTCTGGCGCGAATACTGGGGGAACATCACCCGCCCCAGTTACTTGCTTTTTACCTTTGGTTTTCCCCTTTTTATCGTTGCGCTTCCGTTGGGCGGCGGGCTGGCCCTGGCTTTGGCCTTGAGAAGCGCCCTGCCCCCCACCGACCCACGCCCTGTTGGTCTTGTCGATCAAGCCCACGTTGTTGATAACGCCTCCACCCCACCCCACGATCCGGTCGAAGTGCTCTTGTTTGACGATGTCGATACCGCCAAACAGGCCCTATCGCAAGAAACCATCCAGGCCTACTATCATATTCCCGTCGACTATTGGGAAACCGGCCAGGTCATCATTGCCTATCAGGTCGCACCCACGCCGCCTATCGATTCTATGATCGGTCATTGGATTGAAGACCAAATCAAAGCCAAAGCCCCGGCCCGGATCCTGGCCCGCGTCGGTACCGGCCCCTCGATCACCCATCAAGGTTTAGCGGGCGACAGCCCCCGCTTCGATGATATGAGCATGATTGCGCCTATAGTGGTTTTTGTCGTCATTTACATGTCGCGCCTCATCAGCACCTTTACTGCCAGCTACATGTTTGACAGCATCACCAACGAAGCTGAAGACCGGACGCTGGAGATTCTCATCACCACGGTTACGCCCTTTCAATTTGTTTTGGGTAAATTTTTCGGGCTGTTGGCAGTCGGTTTAACCCAGATAGGCATGTGGTTTGGTGCCGCTGCCGCGATTGTTTTTGGCGTAGGCTATGTCTGGGGCATCGATGTTATCAGCCCGGTGCTAACCTGGCCCTATCTTAGTCTGGTGATCAGCGTCTTGGCCGCGACCTACTTAATCGATCAAATTCTGGCCGCGGCTTTGGGCTTAAAACGGATCAGCAGCGGATCGGGCCATCTGCTTTTCAACACCATCAACATGGTTTTGACAATAGCTTTACTCTACGCCATGTACTTTGTGCCGCGCCACCCTGATGCGCCTGTGGCTGTGGCCGCCAGTCTTTTTCCGCTCACGGCCTCCGTGTTTTTACTTCTGCGGGTGGTCATCAGCGAGGTACCGATCTGGCAAATCGTGCTCAGCCAATGTTTGCTGTGGGCTTCGGTTGTGGTTGGCATGTTCTGGCTGCGCGAACTGCTGCAAGCCAATTTGGTGGCCAATGCCCGGCCAACCACCTGGCAAGCGATCTTCAACGACCGTTGGCGCGACCTCAAACGGCTGGCGACGAGAGCCAAATAGCGATGTCAAAATTACTTACGGTCGCGCAGCAAGAAGTTCGGTTTCACTTGAGCCAACGCTCTTTTTACATCACTCTGATCGCCATGCCGCTGGTTTTTGCCGCTTTGGGAGCGCTCCCAAGACTGCAAAACGCCATGGAGCGAGCACCTTTGCCGCCGGTTGAAACCGTGTTTAACCTGGGATCGGAAACGTTAACCGCGCCGGTAGGGGTTGTTGATCACGCCGATCTGATTCAAGATTTCGACCAATTCCAACCGTTTGAGAGTGAAGAATCCGCCGACGACGCACTCAGCCAAAAGACTATCGATAGCTACTACGTCATCGCCGCCGATTATCTGGAAAGCCGGCAGGTGGTTGAATACAG
>JAGRBY010000645.1 GCA_020433835.1 Anaerolineae bacterium
AACGTTAGCGATATTGTTAGCCGTAACTTTCTGACGCATTGAAAGTCCATCTAGGGCAAAAGAGATAGAGCGTAAGGCGAGATCGTTAGAAATAGATAGAGGCATTAGGTTGTTTCCTTATGGGTGGATGGTTTTATTAACAGTTTTTCAGTTAGAAAGTGATTAGCTAAGAAACTGCAATGGCAGTTCTGTGATTAGATAATATTCACAGAAAAAGCATAAATATTTTTCCTATGCTTTCCACTCACGATACTGGTTGCGCAATTCTAAAATACGCGGTACATAAACCTGGGTTTCGCTATATGGTGGTAGCCCTTGCCAGTGATCAACCGCTCCAGGACCAGCATTATAAGCGGCTAAGGCCAGCATCTCATCACCTTGGTAGCGATCAAGCATATTGCGTAAATAACGGGCTCCACCATCGACATTTTGAGCCGGATCAAAAGAGTCATCGACCCCTAACTGACGGGCAGTACCGTCCATAAGTTGCATTAAGCCTTTTGCACCAGCACTAGAGACAGCAGTGGCTGAATAATTAGACTCAGCATGCACCACAGCTTTAAGTAATGAAAAATCCAAATTGTAGCGCTGTGCAGCGGCAGCAATAAGCTCATCAAATGCCGATTCTTTGGGCTTTAGCAAACCGCGAGCAGCAAAGTTAAAGCGAGGCGAGTTATTTGTTACCAACTCTTTTAGGTCATTAAATGTCGATTGATACAATTTCCTCTGTAACTGTGTAATAATAGGTTCTAGCATAATCTATCTTTCTCGTCCATATCTTGTAATTACTAGCTCATCAATCATACGAGCTTCTCGCTGATGTAAATATTGAGATTGGGCAACATTATAGCGATCACGTAAATTCTCTAAGGTTTTCTGGTCTTGCAGAGTTTCAGCTAATTCTTGTCGTTTAGACTCTAAGCGAACCTGAACTTCTTCTATAATAGAGACTTGTTTAACTATTTGTATATGAATTGATTGAATATACAGTTGTTGTCGCTGAATGGCTTCACAATCTAATGTGTCGCTTTGTTGTAATTGTTGTAAAACACCCACTTCTTGATGCTTCATCTGTTGCAATTTTTGTAGGGTATCAATACAGTTTTTATGACTCATTTTTAACTGACCAAATTCAGATTCTAACTTATCTACAATGTTAGATTTGAACTTTAAAATCGATTGAAGGGGAAATCCTTTTTTATTAAACATCAACTTTTCTGATCCATGATAATCTTAGTATTGGTAATTTTTTGCAAACGTTTTAGTGTATCTGGATAAGGCGTAGGGTCGTGCGCGTCTTGGCGTAAAAAATCAAGTATTTCAGGCATTGAAACGATGGCTCGGTCAATGTTGGGATTTGAACCTTCAATATAAGCACCAATATTAATTAAATCTCTAGTATTAATATAAGCAGCCAGCAAATCACGTAGTTCGCCGGCGGCGGCTCGATGAGATGAGTCGGTTATAGCCGACATCACACGACTGACACTCTCCAATACATTGATGGCAGGATAATGATTTTGAGCTGCCAACTCACGCGACAAAACAATATGTCCATCAAGAATAGAGCGAACAGCATCGGTGATAGGTTCAGTCATATCATCCGACTCAACCAACACCGTGTAAAAACCTGTAATAGTCCCATACCGATTGGTACCAGTTCGCTCCAACAATTTTGGAAGAAGCGCAAATACCGAAGGTGTGTATCCTTTCATAGCTGGTGGCTCACCAATGGCCAACCCTATCTCGCGTTGAGCCATAGCAAAACGCGTTACAGAGTCCATTAGAAAGGTTACGTCCTGGCCCTGATCGCGAAAATATTCAGCAATAGCAGTAGCTACCCAGGCTCCTTTTAACCGTACTAAGGCAGGTTTATCGCTAGTGGAAACTATTACCACCGAATGCGCCAAACCCTCTTCCCCTAAGTCGCGTTCGATAAATTCTTGTACTTCGCGCCCGCGCTCACCAATAAGAGCTATGACGCTGATGTCAGCGCGAGCATGACGGGCAATCATTCCCATTGTGGTGCTTTTGCCTACGCCACTTCCAGCAAAGATCCCTACACGCTGGCCTTTCCCGACAGTTAACAAACCATCAATCGCACGTACACCCGTTTCTAATGGTTGTGTAATCTTAATACGGCCTAAAGGTGGAGGAGCAGAGGCAGCTACAGGATAAGTAGTTTGAGGATAAATAGGTCCTTTTCCATCAATTGGACGTCCTAGGCCATCTAGAACCCGACCTAACAAAGCTTGACCTACTGGCACCTTAAACATGGAACCACTAGCTCGCACCATACTTCCAGGACCAACGCCATGCATTTCATCTAATGGCATTAGTAGAGTACGCGAGTCACGAAAGCCCATTACCTCGGCTGGAATTTGTTTTTGCTTAACACGACGAGTTTCAGCCTCTTCTGGCATGATGTAGCAGAGTTCTCCAATTTGAGCCTGCAATCCCTGTGCTTCAATGGTAAGACCCACAACTTGTGTTACTCGACCTTGTCGCATAATTATAGAAGTCTGCTCAAGAATATTATGGTAAGCTTCCCAGTTTATATTCATATTTTCCATAAAGTTAGATTTACAGCTTTCATAAACTCGTAATTAGATTAATAGGATATTTCTGTTATGAGGCAGTCTAGACAAACAAGGTTACTGTAACATAGAGAAGATATGATTGTCAGTAAAGCAAACATGAAATGAGCATAAAGATTAGGTAAAGTTATTTAATATTGTTATATTTCAGATAAAGATAAAGGAGAAAGCTATTTTTCACCGACAGAGTCGATAATTAACCAGGGTTAACTTGACAAATGAGGCTAAAGAGGGGCAATGTGTGACCTTCCTAATCAAGAAAAGCTACAGGAAGACACAATGTCCAATCAGCATCTCTACATACAAATGAAAGCATTACTGCAACAGGCCTACCAAGGTCAAAATCAAGCGGTAGTAGACCATATGCTCAAGACGCTAGCGATGATGGTGACCGGGGTAATCCTGGGTCCCCATGTGCAACTTTACGCCATAGCCATGTGTGTGCCCTTACCTATTAAATTGCCCAGCATCGTGCGCCGTTTTAGCGGGTTTGTGGCCGATAGCCGGGTTGATGTCCAGACATTATTTGCCCCTTTTGTGTATGCGATGCAAGCTACCTTGAGTGCTGAAAGCGTATATTTGATTATGGATTGCACCAAAGTGGGACCGAGATGTCGGGTACTGGTGCTGGCCCTGGTCTATCATGGCACGGTCTTGCCCCTTATGTGGCAAACTCTCAAAGGGAAAAAAGGGCATGTCAAAGGTGAAATTCAAAAAGCCTTATTGGAAAAGGTCTATTCCTACTTTGATGATTACCGCCGCGTGATTGTGTTAGGTGATGCTGAATTCAGTAATGAAGCGGTCATCGGTTGGTTATGTACCCAAGGCTGGGGCTTCGTCTTTCGCTTTCAAAGCAATTACCGGGTCCAAACTGAGCCGGAGGCCGCTTGGTTATCAGCCCAAAGTACCTATGAAATCGGTCAGCCCCAAGCCGGTCAGGTCTATTACTGGGAGAATGTAAACTTTACCGAGTTGCATCAGCGACCGAACTTAACGCTGAGTATCCAGTGGGCCGAGACTGAACTCGAACCCTTGTGTCTCATTTCGAACCTACCTCTCCAAACCCAACCCCACACGCTCTATGAGATGCGCTATTGGATCGAAACTTTGTTTAGCAATTGCAAGTCACGCGGTTTTGCCTTGGGCCGATGCCAAATGATAACACCGGCCCACATTGACCGCTTGTTATTGGCGATGGCTATCGCTACCTGCATCACGCTCGGCCTGGGGACGCACCTAATTGTAATCGGCCAAACCGATCAGGTTGACCGGCCAGATCGTCGTGATTTGAGCCTATTTCAACTCGGCTGGCGGTGGTTGTATCGTCTTTTGGCTTTGGATCGGCTCCATGAACTCCAAATCGTGTTCCGATGGGATATTGTTTTACCCCCTCCCGGCTTTCAACCCGCCACCTAACCATTATTTGGCTTGATCATCCTGCAACCAAGGGGGCCGTATCTTCAGTCAAATTAACCATACCTAAATTCTGGATCAGGTAGTTTTCTCTCGGTTCGCCCATTTGCAAAAGAGAAAAAAAGATAGCAAAGTGGGAGAATGAAAGGCCAAATAGAAGCAATCGAAAATGAACCAGTAGACGATATACCCCTGCTAATGGCCGTGATCAAGCAA
>JAGRBY010000646.1 GCA_020433835.1 Anaerolineae bacterium
GATTATCCCGAAGCCTATCGCACCAGCAATATGATTGACCGTCATATGGAACCGATGGCCCGTTGGCTTCACAGCGCTCGTTTCTTTCACGGTCATTGGCAGTCGGCTGAACTACAAATTCGCTCGTGGGCTTTGTTTCACAATTTCTGGCCCTACTGTCCTAGAGCTAAGATCAGCCAGCAATTCTACTCACCTGTTCACAAACTCAACGGTCACCTTTATCACTCAAATTGGCTGCACAACCTCCTTATTTCTACTTCTGCCGTTGGCTTTAACCTCAACCACAGAAAATACGAGAATTAGGAAAAGAATATACTTTTCGCCTAATCTACGCCCTAACAAAAAAACAACACGAATTACACCCCTTCCGGTTTTAGAAATTTACATTTAAGCCAATCCTAAGAGCAGTGCATGTGATACAACCATTCGTTGCGTTCGTTTATTCAAAATAGGTCCAACGATCGGGCGGAGTAGTTTTATAGGGCGTTAGAGCATTTGGCAATGATCAATCGTATACTGGTAGCCAGTGCATTTTTTATTCTTCGTGTTAGACAGTAAAATATCATGTAAGGCTCACTTAAAGCTGTGGTGGGAATGGCTCTCCCACGCGCAGGAGACTGCATTTTGAAACTACGCGATATTGTTAATCAAACAGTCATCGATCCTCGTAAACTAACCCACTATGCGCTAGACCCAAACTCGCCTTATGGGAAACATAAAGCCGTTCTGTTTGAAGCCATTTTAGGGTTTACGAAAGAAAATCATACGCTCCTCATAGCCCAGCTTGAAGCCAAATCACTCGACGCTGAAGCCGTTTATCACAGTGAAGATAATTTCGGAAAACGATATAGCGTTGACGTGACCGTTGAAGGAATACAAGGTCAACAAGCGGTTGTCAGAACAGGTTGGCTTGTGCCGCCGAAGCGTGATATAGCCTATTTGACAACGCTTTATGTGAAAAGAAAGTAGGATAGGATGCCGGATATTGGTGATGTTATCGAGTTGATAGTTGATATACCAGAGCGCAACGTTCGCGTTGGAACGCAGGGAACCATTGTACTCAAGCACGACAACGAAGCCTATGAAGTTGAATTTGTTAATGAGACCGGTGAGACAGTTGATTTTTTCGCGCTTCGCCCAGAACAGTTTGTCGTTATCTGGCGGGCCGAAACAGGGCAAGCTGTCCCCGTAGGGGAACAAGCCGCTACTATCATTGCTCATCTCCCGGACGATGCGGCCCAAGAGGTTCTCGATTTCGCACGGTTTCTCTCTTTTCGTGGGCAGAAACCCGGTCTAAAAGGACAAAGACTACCTCCCACTATGCCCTAATAAAAAATCTCCAGCCGAGTTGCTCCCCTGGTTTTTATTGAGGTTGGTTACGCCTATCGAGCGAAAACGTGGGCTGAGGGGGCGAGAGGAATTGGCTTTCCTGAAACAATGACTGCGGCGCTGTAGAGAAGGGCAAAGAACAATCAACGCTATGAAAAAAGCTATCTTCGCAATCATTGGAAGTGCCAGCCCAAATTCATCCAACGAAAGGCTGGTGGACCATTTTGCACAAATGACGCAAGAAGATTTTGAGTGGAAGATATTTAATGATTTAAAGACGCTCCCTCATTTCGATCCGGCGCTAACTATAGACCATCCGCCCGCTGTAATCGTGGAATTTAGAGAGGCTATACGTAAAGCGGATGGGGTTTTGATCTGTACGCCTGAATACATATTTAGTATTCCCAGCGGACTCAAAAATGCGATTGAGTGGTGTGTTTCAACGACTATTTTTTCCGACAAGCCTATGGGCCTCGTTACCGCATCGTCCAGTGGGCTAAAGGGCCATGAAGAATTACAGCTCATCATGAAAACGGTTATGGCTAAATTCACCGATGACACAACATTGCTCATCCATGGTATTCGAGGCAAGATAGATAGTAACGGTGAAGTCACGGATAGTAAAACAAAAGACGCTATGAAGCGATTTATCAGTGCCTTTACAAGTCTGGTTCAGGGCACAGATAAAGATTTGAAATAAGCCTAATCCATCCCCCGGCGCAAAAAGTTGGAGCGCCACGGTTCCTCTCAACCCTTTTTGCAGCGAAGCGAGATGTGTTATACTCGGGCAGCTTCTATTTCGACCTCATCGGGATGCCTTCCGCTACCACCCACCACCGAACCATTCACTTTGTTTAAAAGTTAAGGATTTGAACCTTGTACCATGTTCCATCAATTATCCTTAGGATCGTAAATTAAGTTTTCCGCAGTTTTTGAGCGTCATGCCCGCATGCATTGACTCTGTTCGGGAATGTTATGACAAGACAAGAGCGAAAGAGAAATTAGACCCAGCAGCAAAAGATGGCAAAATAGAAAGAAAGAGGTGCCAAAATGCTTTGTCCGCGCAAAAACTGGGATATACCAGCCGAAACAAAACGAATAGCTCTCAAGAGCTTACCCCAAGGCAACGATTATCTGGTATTACGAGACAAAATCGGGGTGCTGTATCAGGATGAAAGCTTTGCCGAGTTGTTCGAGCGGCGCGGGCAACCGGCTGAGTCGCCGGGATTGTTGTCATTGGTGCTCGTAAGGCAGTTTGGCGAAGGACTAACCGACCGGCAAGCCGCGGCAGCGGTGGGCAGCCGCATCGACTGGAAATATGTACTGGGGCTAGAAATCGATGCCCCGGCCTTGCCCCATTCGCTGTTGAGTGATTTTAGAAGCCGCTTGCTCACAGGCGGACAGGAACAGCACCTGTTCGACAGCCTGGTTGAGTTATTAAAAGAACAAGGCTGGTTTAAGGGCAGTCGTCGCCAACGAACCGATTCGACCCACGTATTGGCCGCCATCCGGGAGCTCAACCGACTGGAACTGGTGGGTGAAACCTTACGAGCGGCGCTCAATGACCTGGCGACAGTCGCCCCCCAATGGCTGGTGGGTCAAGTCGAAGCGGACTGGTTCGATTTATATGGCCCCCGTCTGGAAAACTACCGCTTCCCACAAAGTCAAAGCAAGCGCCAACAGTTACAAGAGCAGATAGGTCGTCACGGTTATCAGTTGCTGACCGCCATCTACGCGGCCCCAGCGCCAGTCTGGTTACGAGAAATCCCCAGCGTGCAGACCCTCAGGCAGTTGTGGGTGCAACAGTTTTATACCGTGGGCGACCAAGTCGTCCTGCGAACCAAAGCAGAACACGGCTGGCCACCCCACCACCTGTTGATCCAATCCCCCTACGACCCCCAGGCCCGCACCCGCACCAAGCGTGACACCCGCTGGACGGGCTATGCCGTTCATCTGACGGAAAGCTGTGACCCCGACCAGCCCCGGCTGATAACCCATTGTGAAACGACAGCCGCCACCACCGCTGATGGCCAGATGACCGAGGTCATTCATCAAGCCTTGGCCGACAAAGCCCTCCTGCCACAAGAACATCTGGTTGATACCGCTTATGTCGATGCCGACCTACTTGTCCGCAGCCGACAAGATTATAAGGTGGACCTCGTTGGTCCGGTTCCAGCCAACTCCAGTTGGCAAGCCCGGGATGCACAGGCTTATGACCTTACCTGTTTTGCCATTGATTGGCCGCAAGAGGTCGTGACCTGTCCTCAAGGCCATCACTCTCAGACTTGGGTGCCCCATCTATCTGACCACGGCACGCCGGTCATTACCGCTACTTTCAAGCGCAGCGACTGCCAATCTTGTCCCACTCGCTCGCGTTGTACCAAATCTAAATCCAACCCCCGCCGCTCGCTGACCTTCCGGCCCCAAGCCCAGTTCCTGGCTTTACAATCGGCTCGTCAACGCCAGGCTACTCTAGCCTTTAAGGCCCTTTACCAACAGCGGGCTGGGGTTGAAGGCACCATTTCTCAAGCAGTGCGGCGCTGCGACCTGCGCCAGTCCCGTTATATTGGCTTGCTCAAAACCCGTCTACAACATTTTGCCACCGCCGCCGCTCTCAATTTGGCTCGCATTGCGGCCTGGTTACGTGATCCTCCTTCTTCTTCTCATTCTCGCACTTCTCGCTTTTTGGCTCTTAAACCGGCCTTTCTTTCGCGGGCTGCTTAATTGGTTTACGTAACATTCCCGAACAGAGTCTGCTTTTAGCGGGAATCGAAACCTGGGTGCCCGACAGCTACATTCGGGCACGACGGAGAGGTCTGCTGAAAACCTTACATTACTTAATTTACGTTGTATTCAATCTCCAGTCTCTAATTACCAGTTACCAATTACAAATTA
>JAGRBY010000647.1 GCA_020433835.1 Anaerolineae bacterium
AGATTGGAAGAATAAAAAAATAAAAAAAAATACGGCAAAAAATCCGTTTAATCCTGCGCATCCGTGTTCTAAAATCAGTCGGCTATCAATGTGGCAAAAACGTAAAGACACTAACAACGCATCTCCAAAAAGGGGTTAAAAATACCCAAAGGTTGATTTTACCCATGTCGATGTCTGTCGAATTTCCCGCCAACCTGCCGCCCGCTTTCCACGTGATGACCAAACCGAGCGGGGCCATCTGCAACCTCGATTGCAAATATTGCTATTTTCTCTCGAAAGAGATGCTCTACCCCGGCAGCCGGTTTCGAATGGCCGACGATCTGCTGCAAACCTATATCCGCCAATACATCGAGTCGCAGCGAGTCAACGAAGTCACCTTCGCCTGGCAGGGTGGCGAACCGCTGTTGATGGGTTTAGATTTTTTCCAACGGGCCATCGACTACCAAAAGCAGTACACCCGTCCGGGGATGAAGATTCACAACACGCTCCAAACCAACGGCACCTTGCTCGATGCCGACTGGTGCCGCTTCTTCAAAACCCACGATTTTCTCATCGGCCTCAGTGTCGATGGCCCGCGCGAACTTCATGATGCTTACCGGGTCAACAAAGGCGGGGCCGGCACGTTCGATCAGGTTATGCGCGGTTGGCGGCTACTGCGAGAAGCCGGTGTCGAGTACAATATTCTCTGTACTGTTCACGCCGCCAATCAGGATCATCCTTTAAGCGTGTATCGTTTCTTCCGCGATGAGCTGGAGACTCAATTCATTCAATTCATCCCCATTGTCGAGCGAACAACAGCGCCGATGTTGCCGCTGGCCAATATCGGGTGGAGCGAACGAGACGGCGGCGAACGACCGCTCTACGAGCAATCCGGTTCCAAAATTACTAACCGAACCGTCAATGCCCGCAAATATGGCCAATTCCTCTCTGCGATTTTCGATGAGTGGGTTCGGCGTGACGTGGGCCAGGTTTATGTGCAGATGTTCGACGTGGCGCTCGGCGCGTGGGTCGGGCAGCCGGGCGGCGTGTGCATTTTTGCGCCAACCTGCGGCACGGCTCTGGCGCTGGAGCACAACGGCGATCTGTTCAGCTGTGATCATTACGTCGAGCCGGATTATCGACTGGGCAATATCCAAAGCGATCACATGATCGAGCTAATTGCCTCAGACCAACAGCGCCACTTTGGCCTCGACAAACAGGCTACCCTACCCCGCTACTGCCGCGAATGCGAAGTGCGCTTTGCCTGCCACGGCGGCTGCCCTAAAAATCGCTTCATCACCACGCCCGATGGTGAGGCCGGGCTAAACTATTTATGCGCCGGCTACAAACTGTTCTTCAATCACGTTGACCGCCCCATGAAAATCATGGCCGGCTTGCTCAACCAACGACGCCCCCCTGCCGAAATCATGGCGATAATGGCCGCTGAAGATAAAGAACGATTACAACAGACCTTTACCACGGCCAAGCGCAACGCTCCTTGTCCCTGCGGCAGCGGCAAAAAGTTTAAGCAGTGTCACGGTCGCCAGCGCTAGAGCAATCACACATACGCCAAACTTTCCCGCACGCTAACGCGGGTAGCGTTGAGCGCCGGCATAATCGAGGCCAGCAGCGAGATTATCAAAATTACGACTAACCAAACGAGGACGGCGCTGAAATCGTAGCGATAATCCAAGTTCGCATCGAACATCGCGTGACCGAGAGCATTCGCCAGTTCATCGTCGCGTGTAATTGATCCAGATTTCAGCAGCGATGAGATGGGCGGTGAAACCCAGCCAGAAGGCAATCCCAAAAAACTCGTGCGGCGATAAAGTGGTGGCCGCGAAAAATAGCCCCACCATCGGCCGGATCGTCGCCACCGCCAGGCCGATGGCAAACGCACGAATCATCCACTCGCGGTGCAGGTTGATCTCGCGTCGGCGGATATGGACAACGGCTTTCCCTAACGCCCCCAAGAAAACGAGGGCGAAAAAGGTTGTGGCGGCCGCTTCGTTCAGGCCGCCGCTGGCCATCCCGAAAGCGTTCATGACCAGCGCCGAGAGGCCGATGATCACCCCCGAAGCGACGAACACCCGCCCACTCCAACGATGCGCGTTGATGGATCGTGCCCGAAGCTGCGGGACAAATTGCAACGGGCCGAGCACCATAAATAAGCAACCGGGAATGATGTGCGATAGAGTCAAAACCGGATATTGCCTAAAGGCGGCATCGAATGCGCCAAAGGTCGGATGGATTAAAGGCGGGATAACGTGACTGAGATCCAGCACTCGGCGAACCACCGCCGCAACGCCGATGATCGCCAGAATGATGACGATGCTCCATAAAAATCGTTCAAGCCAGTTGATCAATCTTACCATTGCTTACTCCGTATCCTTGTAACACCTCAACCATCATGTCATTTCGAGCGACTCATTCGGCTACGCTCAGGGCAAGCTGAAGGAGCGAGAAATCCCCCAGGTCGCTGTTTGTAACCATCCATCAGGGGGATTTCTCGGCAAAAAACGCCTCGAAATGACATGCCTGAGCAGTTACGTATCCTTTAAAGTTTATGAAAACGTTAGCCTTCAATTGTGAACCCATTGTGAAGAGATATGGGAGATTTTGCGGATAGGTTTGGCGAGGGGAGCCGTTAGCTCAATGGCAGGCTGAATCGAATGGTGGTTCCAGAGGGTGCGCCGTCAGAGCTGTGGGCCGATATTTCGCCGCCGTGGGCGACCACCAGGTTTTTGGCGATGGCTAAGCCTAAGCCGGTGCCGTGGGAGTCGCCGGATTTGTAAAAGCGATCAAAAATGTGAGGTAGGGCTTCGGCCGAGATACCGGTTCCGGTGTCACTGACCGACACCGTGACTCGCGGCTCAACCGGGTCAACCTGAGCAGTCACACACACTCGTCCTCCGGTCGGGGTGTAACGAAGCGCGTTGGCGATTAAGTTGGCCAGAACCTCCCGCATCCGCACCGGGTCCAGATCGAGCAGCGGTAGTTCAGCGGCGATAGTGACGCTTAGGTCAATCCCGGCGGCCTCGGCCTGGGGACGAAATGAGGCTACGGTCTCATCGGCCAGGATGGCGAAATCGGTGGGTTCGCGGTGCAGATGCAGCGCGCCGCTTTCGGCCATGGACAGCGTGCGTAGATCATCGATCAGCCGAGACAGGACGCGGGTATCTTCCAGGATGGCGGTCAGGTGGGCATCATCGCGGGGATAAACGCCATCAAGCAGCCCTTCCAAGTTACCCTGAATGACGGTGAGCGGCGTCCGCAGTTCGTGAGTGACATCGGCCAACAGGTTGCGGCGTTGGGTCTCGGTCAGTTGCAGCCGTTCGGCCATCGCGTTGAAGGCCCGCACCAGAACGCGGACTTCAGCCGGGCCGCGTTCAAGCGCGCGAGCGGTGTAATCGCCGGCCTCGACCTGGCCCACTGCCTCCAGGAGATCGCCAAACGGAACCGTCACCCGTCGCAGCAGCCAAGCTAGCGAAACAAGTCCAACAAACCCAACGCTTAAACCGGCCAGAAAGATAAAGGGCAGTATCTCTTGCGGCACCCCCAACCGATCCCAACTGATAAAGGCCAGCCAGAAGGCCAGGCTGCACAGGCCGGTGACCAACATCGCCAGAACAGCAAAGAACGTGATAAATCGCCAGAAAAATCGGCGGCGTAGCTCAAGGCCGGGTGGTCGCTGCGGGGGCCACGGCTCATCTTGGGGCCACCACGGCGGGCGATGACGGCGAAAGTGGGGCGGCATTCTACGCATCTGCAAATTTGTAGCCCACGCCGTACACAGTCAGGATGTAACGCGGCTGGCGAGGGTTCGGTTCCAATTTGCGCCGAATGTTTTTGATATGGGCATCGATGGCCCGCTCGTACGACTCAAAGGCGACGCCGTGCACGGCATCGAGCAGTTGGGCGCGAGTGAAGATGCGGCCCGGTTGACTGGCCAGCGCCGCCAGTAGTTCAAATTCGGTGGGGGTCAGGTCGATGAGGCGCTCGTCTAACGTCACCCGCATGCGGGGCAGGGCGAGAGTCAATTCGGCAACGCGAATGATCTCCCGGCCAGGGCTGCTCTGGGCCATTTCGGTGCGGCGCAAAACGGCGCGAACGCGGGCGACCAGCTCTTTGGGGCTGAATGGCTTGGTGAGATAATCGTCAGCGCCTAACTCCAGGCCGACCAATTTATCGGACTCGTCGCCGCGAGCGGTCAGCATGATGATCGGCACGTTGGACTCT
>JAGRBY010000648.1 GCA_020433835.1 Anaerolineae bacterium
CAGCGGCTCGATCAACGCTATTTTGCAAGCAATCGGCAAATTTAGCCAGATTTCGATGGTGTTGATCATCAGCTCCGGCTGTAGTTTGGTTTTGGCCGTAATTTTGGCCTTGATGAACCAACTTAACCTGGTTACGACGCTGCTTTTGGTCAGCGCCGGGACCAGTTTTATGGGATTTTTCATTGGTTATCGCGCTTTACCTGCTGATTGGCCCGCGCTGGTATCATTTGCCAGCCGACCCAATCTGGAACGCGATTGGCAGGTATCGGCCCGAGCTATGTTTCGTTTTGGCGGCTGGTTGTGGCTGGCTAACATCGGCAAAGTGTTAATTGCTTATCTTGATATGTTTTTGGTCAATCTATGGCTCGATCCCATTACGGTTGGTGTTTATGCGCTGGCGTTGGGCCTATCGCGCCGCACGGAGATTGTTAATCACAGTCTCTACACGGTTTTGCTGCCGATGGCGTCGGCGCTTAAGACAAGACAGGCAATTGGGGCCTATCTTTATCAAGGTTTGGTTCGCAGCGCGTTGGTTAGCCTGATTTTGCTTGTTTTGGTGCCGATGAGTGCTTGGTTTATCCCTTTGATTTATGGTGGGGAATTTGCCTCGACGGTGCATCTATTTCAGCTCATGCTTGGTCTGGCTATATTCGATATTCTGACGCTGCCGCCGTTGCTGCTGATCTACACCTTTGAACGCTCGCACATTGCCGCGTTGGCCGAGGGATTGCGGGTTTTTGTGTTGATTGTGGGCAGCCTGTGGCTGGTATCGAGTATGGGGGTGTGGGGAATTATTGTAGCCAAATTTGCCGCCAAAATTGTGGGTGTGGTGGTTACGTTGGGGCTGCTGCTGCGGTATTATCTTCAAACTCGCCGTGTTAACCCCTAATTATTGTTTTGGAGCAACCAAGTTTGCTGTTTCAAGGTCAATGTAAACTTTAACGCTCCCAATTATCTCCAAGGAGACCGTCTTAGCGCCGTGAGCCACATTATTATCCTCAACTACGCCTTCGATCCGGCAGACGAGACGCCTGAGGCTGTTTTACGCCATTATTTTTCGCTTTCGGCCTGGGCAGCGAGTGTGGCCCAGGCTGGAGCGCGTGTTACGGTTTTTCAACGCTATTCGCGCCCGGCAACGCTAACACAGCAGAACGTAACCTATCATTTTGTAGCCGATGGGTGGGGATCCCGCCTGCGCGGTTGGCAAATCCCCCAGGCGATGCATCGGCAGCTTTTATCGATGCTAACCACAGAGCCGACGGTGATTCACGTCAACGGCTTGCTTTTTCCCACGCAAATTCGCCATCTGCAAAGCCGATTGCCGCGTTCTTGCGGTTTTGTGGTGCAACATCACGCCGAAGTGCCGTGGCCGGCCTCGCAGCGATGGTTACAGCGCTGGTTACTCTCGCATGTCGATGGTTTTCTCTTTACCAACCGGGAACTGGCCGATCCGTGGCTGAAGAGTGGCGTTATTCGGTCGTCGGCGCTGGTTCATGCCGTGATGGAAACGTCGTCGCCGCTTGAATTCGAGACCCGCGCGGCGGCACGCGCCAAAACGGGGCTACATGGTCGTCCGGTTGTTTTATGGACGGCTAATCTTAAACCCAACAAAGATCCGCTGACCATATTAACCGGTTTCGAGCGTATAGTGGCCCATGCGCCCGATGCCCGGCTGTATATGGCCTATCGGTACGATGATATGCTGGCGCAGGTGCAAACGCGGCTACAGCACAGCGAAATTCTTGCACAAACGGTTACTTTGTTGGGTACCATTCCTCACGCCCAGATTGCCGACTATTATAACAGCGCCGATATCTTTGTGCAGGGCAGTGCGCGAGAAGGCAGCGGTATCGCTTTGCTTGATGCGCTGGCTTGCGGTGTTGTCCCCGTTGTAACCGATATTCCGTCATTTCGAACCATTACCAACAACGGCGAGGTGGGTCGGCTGTGGTCTGTAGGTGATAGTGACGGTTTTACCGCTGCGCTGCAACAAACCATCGAGCGGCTGGCTAAAAAGACGCACACTGACACGATGCGCCGTTTTTTTGAGAAACATTGGCATTTTTCGGTGTTGGGTCGGAGAGCGATGGCGATTTATGAAGCAATTTTGGAGAAAAAGAGGGATTAGAGATTTTACCACAGGGTTGACTGAGAAGGCACAGAAGGCACAAAGAAAATTCTCTGTGATCTTTGTGCCTTCTCTGTACCCTTTGTGGTAAAAAGTTTGCATTGAACGTTTTACCTCACGGATTCAAATAATCGCGCCAAATTTCCTTTTGATCGTCCGTCATTTCGCCGACGATGGAGATGTTGGGCTTGTAGGGCAGTCGATCTTTCAAAATAAGGAATTGATCGTAGGTACAGGCAATGGTAGCGATGTTTTGACACGCTGCCAGCGGCGAAAAATCGGTTATGGCTAAATCGGAGATGTCGATGGCGCTTAAGCGGGGGAATGTCGGCAAAATAGAGAGATCGGTGATGGTGGTTTGCGAAATATTGAGGCGCAGCAGGGTTGGGAAGCCATTTATGGCCGCGAGTGAGGTGATTGCGGTGCGGGCGACATCGAGCGCGATGAGATGGGTTAAATTGGCGATAGAATCGAGCGAGGCAACCGGCGTGCCGGAAATGTTGAGCTTTTTGAGGTTGGGTAGGCCGGCCAGCGGGCTTAGGTCGGATACTTTTGAGCCGGATAGGCTGAGATTGGCCAGATTGTAACACATTTGCAGGCCATCGAGGGTTTCCAGGGGCGTATTGCCTAAAACGACCTTTTTAAGATAGGGTAGAGCGGCTAAAGGCTCAACCGAGCGGATTGGGGTGACGCTGGCGATTAATTCGCGCAGTTCGGTGAACATGGTGACCGGCGTCAGGTCGTTGATGGGGGCGCGTAGCAAGGAAAGATGGTAAATGGTGTTGAGTTGGTTGAAATCGGTGACGTTTTCTAAAATATCGCGTAATGCTTTTTGCCAGGCGGGGCTGAGGCTTTGCTGCCAGGCGGCGACATCGTCATAGGCCGTCGATTGGCCGGATTGCGGCCATTGGGCGGAGCCATAGGCCGCCGATGGCTCTTGTACTTGCGGCGGGTCGATGTAAATGGAGCCGCCTTCTTCAAAATCATACTCGGCGGTCTTGAGCCGCTCGGTATAGTAATCAAACAGTTCTGCAAGGCTGTTGGCCAGCACATATTTGTAATCGTAGTCGCGGCCGAAGACAATCACCTGGCCGACTTGTCCTTTTGCGGCCGGATCGAGATCGATGGCGTAATGGTTGCCGCCATAATCTTTGGCGATGGGCAGCCAGGCCGGAGAGACGTACATCTCTTTAATATAGCCCCTCGGCACCGAGATGGCATCGACATCGAAGTCGAGTCGATACATCTCGTCCATTTTGCTCCATAGTGTCCACTCTTGCACCATCTCTTCAAGCGTTAGAAACGGCCAATCGAAAAAGAGACCGGCTCCTTGCTTTTGGCCGTTGTGAATTTGGTACAAAGCGCGTAATTCAGCCGGAAACGACCGGCCCACGGCGGCTTCGGCCTGCGCGATCAGCGCGGGGGTTGCCGGCGGATTAAAGAGGGTGATAAGTTCGGGGGATATGGTTTGTAGTTCTGTTTTTAAGGCTTCTAGGCGTTCTTCTAACATCGATTTTCCTCATTTGGCAATGTGGATCAAAAATTACTGCAATAGGGGCAATGGTGAGATTATTTTTTCATAAAGAGAGTTCTCCCAGAAAGTTTTGTAGAACACGGATGCTATTTTTCGATAAATCGCAGGTGATTGTACATTTCGCCTGTTTATAAGCATTAATACGCTCAGGATCGGTGTCGTTGCCCAGTAATAAGCAAAATTTTTCAACGGCCTGGTCGGTCGCCTGACGAATTTCAACGGTATCGAAGCTACAAACCGTCTCGAAGGCAAACCAATTGATGTGCAGCGTTTTATTTTCATCGTATAGCGCTTCTGTCAGCCGATCATCAAGTACTAACCTACATGCCTGTAAGTTATGTTCCAATCCGTAGATGGCTGTCTTCAAATCGAGCCGATGGGGCGGGAAAGTTTCATCATCAATAGGCGCTTGAATAAGTTTATCCTGAAAATCTTTCTCTGTGGCGAGTAAGTTCCCTAAATAATTAAGATAATCCATTTCTTTTTGGTTAGACATATAAAAATTGTCCCAAAGCTGATAAACTTGCTTGTTCTCCTTTATAATAAATCCGGAG
>JAGRBY010000649.1 GCA_020433835.1 Anaerolineae bacterium
TGGGACGCTCCCATCTTTGCCCCTAATTCCGGCACGTTTGCCTTCTCTGAAATTCAACCGATAACGGCCCTGCTGGCTGCTCCAATTTGGCTAGCTGCGCAATCACCGGCGCTGGGCTATAACTTTGTTGTTATTCTCTTTTTGACCCTCAATGGCTGGTTTGCCTGTTGGCTGCTGCGAGATTGGGGGATATCGCCTCTCCCGGCGCTGCTAGGCGGCTTGCTGATACAATCGCTGCCGTTTGTGGCGCAAGAGATGGGCGTCTTACAGCTTATCGCCCTGTTCGGCTTTTTGTGGTGGCTATTTTTTATGGGGCGACTGCTTGCCCGACCAAATGGACGGCATGCCCTCGCTTTCGGTCTGGGCGGGCCGGTTACATTTCTCACCTGCGGCTATTACGGCCTATTCAGTATCATTTTTCTACCGCTGGCGCTGCTGTTTCAGCTTGAGAAAAAGCATTTTACGGCGCAATTCATCAAATATTTTGCGGTAGGCCTGTTCATTGCGATAGTACTGACCGGCCCTGTTTTGTGGGGACAATATCGCCAGTTACAGCAATACGGTTTCGTCCGCCCCGAACAAACCATTGAGAATAACTCGGCCCGGCTGTCTGATTATCGCAATTTTCTCGATTACAACGTGTGGTACGGCCAAACGCTGGGTATGACCTCGCCGTCGGGGCAGCGACTCTTTCCCGGACTAATGCTCATTATTCTGGCGGGGATCGGTTTGGTCGGGGGCGGCCGCGAGCGGGTCAAAGGCTATCTTATCACGGCAATACTCCTGGCCCTGCTGTTATCGCTGGGCTTACGGCTGCGCATCGACGATATGCAGCCTTACCAGTGGGTCCGCGCCTTCGTCCCCGGTTTCGAGCAGTTACGCAGCCCCTTTCGCTTTGCAGCCTTTGTCCAAATCCATCTCGCTCTACTGGCTGCTTTTGGGCTAGCGAGTTTGGAGCGATGGGCATCGACCTGGGCCGAGCGAGGTCAACTTATTATTTTACCGTTGGCCATCGTGGCCCTCATCGAAATGGTGGCACTGCCGCTGCCGTTAAAAATGGTACCCCCCCTGCAAATTGGAGCCGATTGGCAAAAATGGCTTAATCAACAATCCGATAATCCCCAAATTGTCATGATTCCATTTGCCGCCAGCCCTGGCGTAGCCGATTTTGAGCAAACAACCCTGTGGATGCTGGAAACTCGCACATTGCGCGGAGGAATGGTCAATGGCTACTCCGGTTTTTTCCCACCCGGCCATGCCCATCTGCGCGAGGAAATGAGCTGTTTTCCCACCAGCGATGGACTTGATCTGCTGCGCCAGTGGGAAGTAAATTATATCGTTGTCCACAATCGACAGCTTGACCGAGAAACACGTGAGAAAATTGAAAATTTGCTACCGTTAATCTATCATGATAATGAAAGCGCCGTTTCCATTTACACCCTCAAGTAATTTTCACATTTGCCTCTTTCGACGTTATGTTAATAGCTCAATTGTTCCCATTTTTTTAACTTTGTGGTAAAATAATAACAGCCCAAACCATAGTAATATTGTTGAGTGGGGATACTATGCAACAGATAGAACGAGATGAAGCTTTAGCTGAATTAAGATCATTGCTTGATGACCATCCTGCGTTTGCCAACCTGTCGCCAGAGCAGCTAGACAGCCTGTCCCAGCGCTGTACCATAAAGTTCTGCTGGCAAGGAACGTATCTCGTTGAAAAGAACGAAGAGAATCCAGACAAATTCTATATGGTCATCCGCGGCGAGTTTAGCGCCATTGATACGGACAAAAAACCTCCCCAACTGCTGAACTATATGGATATTGGGTCCATTTTTGGCATTCGCTCTTTGTTAAATAACGCGCCGCGCTCAGCTACAGTCGAGGCGATGCGCGACTCTGTGGTTGCGGTCTTTACTCGCGAAACGCTAGAGTGGCTGCTTTCTCAAGACCACGGCATCGAAGACTACTTTAGAACGATCGAGCGTCGTTATGATGATGCCGCTGTCTCCCATTTTCCTGGCAAACAGCCTGATGAAGTCGTTATCGTTGCTGCCAAACGCCATTTTCTGGCTTTTATTTCTAAGCTTACGGGGCCTGTTCTCATCTTGATTATCCCCGTCGTTATCCTCATTATTGGAGAAGTGGTGGGGCTTTCTATTTTCAATATGGCCACCAGTGGAATTCTGTTACTTCTAACATTGCCATTCGTTATCGTATCGGCCCTGATGCTCCTTTATTATTACGTCGACTGGCGTAATGACGATTTTATTGTGACCACCAAACGGGTGGTTCACATCGAGCGTATCTTATTTTATGGTGAAGAACGGCGCGAAGCACCCTTAACCCAAATCCAAAGTGTTACCGTTCAATCCCATAATTGGCTCGATCTATTTTTTGACGTAGACGATATTCACATCAAAACAGCGGCAGTCGGCACGGTCTCGGTTGATAATTTACCCTCGGCTCAATATCTTAGTCGTATAATCCTTCAACAGCAGCAACGGGCTAAAGATCGTGTGGCTTTTTCTGATACACGGGCCTTGCGCGATATGCTCAAACAGCGGCTGGAAAAAAGCATTCTGGATGAAAAACAAAAAGAAGGAGCCGATCCGAAATTTGTCAAACGCCGTGTTATTCCTCCCGTGCGGGTGCCAAAACTCAATCTCGATTATTTTGTACCGCGCATTCGCGTTATATCATCAAATAACCAAGAGATAACCTGGCGCAAACACTATTTTATTCTATTTAGCAATTTGCTGTTGCCCTTTCCAACCCTTCTCATCTCTATCGCATTGCTCGTTTTAGGAATTTTTGGAATGTGGCCTTTTTCCTCGTCAGTAAGCTGGCTGTGGATAACCATCCTTGTCGTGGGTGTTCTGCTCAGCTTTTTCTGGTATCTGTGGGAATACGATGATTGGCGTCGAGATGTCTACAAAGTTACTCCTACCAAAATTATCGACGTGCAAAGCTCACCGTTTCGTTTAAAAGGGGAAAACGTACGCGAAGGAAGTTTTGATAGTATTCAGAGTATTACCTATAACATTCCTAATTTTTTCTACAAAGTGCTTAACCTGGGTGATGTAATTATTAAAACGGCCAGCCAGCAAGGCGATTTTACCTTTACCAAAGTGTTTAATCCCAGCTCTGTGCAGGAAGAAGTTTTTAGACGATGGGACACCTTCCAACAGAAAAAGCGAGAAAAAACGCGAGACGATACCAATAAGCAGGTTGTTGAAATCGTCGGCGAATACCACGAAATCAGCAACCCCCCGGCCGCAAATGAAATTCACCCCTTCTAAAAAACCCCTTAAAATAAAATTTCCGGAGTGAAAGACAATCTTTTCGCTCCGGAATTCCATATCGATTCTTTTATTGTTTATAACTTACGCAGTTGGGCGAACGAACAAGGTGACAGTCACTTTTTAAGTGAGAATGTACGTCCGTTTGGCCCAAATAGGTTGATTTATTATTGCCAAGTGACTGTTACCTTTTGAACTGCATAACTCATATTGTTATCAAGCCAACAATTACGATTGCGTCGCAGCATCCTGCGGCTTTTGGCGACGTTTGCCCCACCAGCGGCGAATAACCATAACCACGATGACCACCGGTATTAGCAGGACCAGCAACAAAGGCAGGACAAAGACAATTCCCCAAATTAATACGTTTATAAGGCCTTGTAAAGCCGCTACTAAAGACTGTAAGGCCTCTTTCGCAACGCCCTGTGGCTGCCAGCCGGCAATACTAACCGGTTGGTAAAGAACATCCGGCGTCAGTTGGATAGTAATCGTCGACAAAGCCGATTGATTGGACAGGTAGCGCAACCGTCCTTCAATCTGTTCAATCTGGCCCCGAATAGAGGTGAGTTCGCGATAAACTTCCAAAATATCGCTGGTGCTGCCCACGCGCTGCCGTTCTTCCAGCAATTGTTGCAAAGCTTCTTCCGTGAATTCTAAATTGGTTTTCCGAGCCTGTAAATCGGTGAACTCTTCGGTCACATCCTGGGTAGACGAGTTTTCACGCTCAACACGAACAGCCAATTCACGCAGTTGGGTGAGCATATCCTGATACCGATCCGCCGGGATGCGCACCGTAATACTGCCTTGTAAAACATCGCTTGATTCATACACATTCGAGCCGGATACAAACCCGCCCATCTCACTGGCCAATGCCGTAATGGCATCGACACTTTCCTGCG
>JAGRBY010000064.1 GCA_020433835.1 Anaerolineae bacterium
CTGGGGCAGTTCGATACGATAGACCGTGCCAAACTCAAGGGCTTCATCCGGTGTAAATTCAACCGTCTCAACGCCGACTTCCTCCGGCCCATCGCCATCCTTATATTCGTAATCGTAATAGGTTTCGTACTCATTGGCGAGGGGCTGTTTGATACCACCCTCAACCCAATTGAATGTCCCACTCACGCTCTCGGCGGTGGCGTCGTTGACCAGGGTTAGCTGTTCCTCGACGCTGTCGCGATCCATCGCCTGGTTAAACGTCACGCTAATCACCGGCGACGGGCTAACGTAGATATCGCCCTCAGCCGGCAGACTTGCAACGACCTGCGGCGTGACCGTGGTAAAGGTCCACTCGAAGTCATCTTCAAGACTGGCATTACCCAGCGCATCGGTCAACCCCGCCGAGACGCGGGCGGTGTATTCGGTGGCCGCTTCAAAACCCTCGTCCGGCGTAAACTGGTAAATCGAGGTGTTGAGCCACTCGCCATCGCCCGTAACCGGCGGTACAAAGGTTAGCGGATCGGGCAGGCTGCCCTCATCTTCGATAGCGCTCAGCGGCACAACGGGTCGGTTAAACAGCACCGTCACGATATTATCCGCCAAAATTTCTTCGGCTCCATCGGCAGGCTGCACGTTGGCCACCTCTAAAAAACCGACCGCGCTGAAGCGCAGTTCAAACGGCTGGGCCATCGTCAACCCCTCCTGGCTTTCCGCCGACTCGACAACGCGCACGCGATACCGTTCGCCCCGTTCAAAGCCATCGGCTGGAGTAAACTGCACAGTCTGATCATCAATCCATTCAAACGTGCCGTCGGCGCTGGCTCCCGGCTCGATGGCGAAGGCTTTTTCGACACTGTCGCGGTCCATCGGCTGATCGAAAACGATCTCAACCGGGGCATCGAGCGCCTGCTCCTCACCAACGGCTGGTGAGGATTGCAGCACCATCGGCGGCACCGGCGCGGGGGTGGAGGTCGGTTCGGCTTCCACCTGAACTTCAACCTCTGCGGTGGGCTGCTCCGGCTGGGGCGGCACCGGCGTTGAGGTGCAGGCCGCTAAAAATAAAATCGGCACGATAATCAGACTAAGTATGCGTTGTCTCATGGGGTTTCCTCTTTTGGGGATTAAGCTAGGCATTTAGCCCTCGAATGAATTCGCGGGCTGGTATAAAAAACGTGTTTGAAACACGTTTCCCATAGCAGACATTGAATTCATTCAATGACGACATATCTATTCAAGTTATTTCTTGGTTATTCCTAAGGACATTAACTTTCAAATAAAGCGGAGTGAGCTGCCAGAACTCTACAAACTCTATGAACTCTATAAACTCCAACAACTCCCTTGTATGGTATCACAAGTTGATTTTTTATGCATCACCCAACCCTGATAAAAAACTGTTGTTTACGACGTGGGGCGGGCGTAGGATAGCGGTGGGCAGCGTATTTGAGAAGGGATTGATAGTGGACAGATTCGATTAAATTTCCTCCTGTTCGTCAATCCGGTATAATACCCGTTCCAGACAATTTGAAATCCGTAACAGAATAAGGGAGAGATTTATCCATGTCGAAAATTGGAGTAGTCGGTACCGGGCTGGTTGGGGCTACCGCAGCGTATGCAATTGTGATGCGCGGAGTAGGCAGTGAGCTGGTACTGGTTGATATCAATCAGGCACGGGCCAGGGCCGAGGCCGCCGACATCCAGCACGCCGTGCCGTTTACGGCCCCGATCCGCGTATCGTCCGGCGATTACGACGCGCTTGAAGGATGCAGCCTGGTGGTTATCGCCGCCGGTGTCAATCAAAAACCGGGCGAGACGCGGCTGCAACTTTTAGAGCGCAATACGGCCATCTTCAAAAGTGTGGTACCCAGCATTTTGAAATATGCGCCGGACGCGATTTTGCTGGTGGCCACCAACCCGGTCGATATTATGACCCACATCACCGCTCACTTTGCCGCCCAGCACGGGGTTGACCACAACCGGGTCATGGGTTCCGGCACCACGCTCGATACGGCTCGCTTTCGGGCCTTGCTGAGCCGGCATCTGGGCGTTTCGCCTTACAACGTCCACGGCTATGTCATCGGTGAACACGGCGACTCGGAAGTGCTGGCCTGGTCGCTGGTGACCATCGGTACGGTGCCACTTGAAGATTACTGCGCCGATCAGGGTGTTCAACTGGATGATACGGTGCGGCAGGATATCGACCAAAAGGTGCGGGGCGCGGCCTATAGTATTATTGAAGGAAAAGGGGCAACGTACTACGGCATCGGCAGCGCTCTGTCGCGCATTGCCGAGGTCATTCTGGATGATCACCGGGCTATCTTAACCGTCTGTTCGGCCGTGCCGGATGTTGTCGGTGTACCCGATGTTACCGTGGCGCTGCCGCATCTGGTGGGCCGACAGGGTGTTTTGAGTACGCTACCCTTGCCGCTCAGTCCATCGGAAAGTGACGCTTTACGGGCCAGTGCCCAGATTATTAAAGATTTAACCGACCAACTCGTTTTAGCCAGCGAGTAACCAGGACTGGCGGATTTAACCCTATCCGTTGTTTTGCATAAGACCAAGCATTTCACCCTCACCCCGTCGCTAGCGCGACTCCCCTCTCCCTGAGGGAGAGGGGTTGGGGGTGAGGGTTCTTTTCGCAGGAGGAGAACCTATGAAATTGAAGCTTTTTTCACTATTTTGCCTAACTGCCATAACCGGACTGCTGCTCATCGCCTGTACCACTGTCGAAGCGCCCTCGCGCTCGACCCAGATAGATATAGCCGTCTCTCCCACTGCCGCGCCATTGGTCGATATACAGACGGCTGCGGATGAACCCAATGAAGTGGCGGCGGCCATCCAGGCACCGGACACACCTGAGCCGAGCACGCCAATGGGTCAATCCGAAGACGTTATTTATAATGAGGCGCAGGTGCAAACGGCGCAAGTTACACTATTAGAGTCATTTCCGGTGCAGGTTAATCTCATCGTCAGCGGCCAGTTTTCCGACGGCTGCACCACCATCGACGAGATAACCCAGCGACGACAAGATAACACCTTCTTTGTTAACATCATCACTGCTCGCCCGGCTGAGGCGATGTGTACCGAAGCCATAGTTCCTTTTGAAGAGACGGTCGCGCTCGATGTGCGGGGGCTTAAGGCCGGTGATTATACGGTTGTTGTCAATGAAGTGGAGCAAGACACCTTTCAACTGACCGTTGATAATGCTATGCCCAATGAGAACCAACCGGCGCAAGGTGTGCTGCCCACGGACGATACGGTGTACGAACAGGTTTTTATTCCGGCTACCGGCGCGGCTATCTCTGCGCCGATCGAATGGCAGCGCAATGATTTCGAATGGTCGCCCAACCCGGAGGGCATGCCGGCGATTGGTCTTACCTGGGTCGAGGTCGATTTGGAATGGACGCCCACAACGATGCTGCCACCAGAAGCCACATTGATTGCCCGTGAGGCGGTAACGATGACATGGGGTCAGGCTATCCGCTTTCAGGTTGAGTTGAAAGATGCCGATGGGCAGCTTACCCAGGTTGAACAGCATCTCATCGGCCCGTTAAATGAAAATGTCGTGTATGACTTTTACGCGAAGGGAGCCACCTATCAAAGTTTAGAAGCAGTTTCCACGGCTTACCATATGCTGGTCGAGTCGGTTACCCTTGGTGCTACGCCGACATTTGCCGGGCTGCCGGAAAGCTGTACGCCCAATATCGCCCGGGCACTCTATGTTGATACGGAACAGCGTTACTGCTTACAATATCCGGTTTACTTTCCCAAACCGGTTGAGCAGAATAACATCGTCAATATTTCCGGGCTACCCCAAAGTGAAGGACCAGACTCCGTTGTCGCCAGTCTTTTTATACAGATCGATGGCCAGGCCGAAGGACGCAACGTAGTCCAAGTGGTCGATGAAGTAGTTAGCCAGGTCAACGACCTACCGATCACACGTCAACAGAGTACGCTTGATGGCGAAGAAGCGGTTATTGTCGAAGGATTACCGGGTCGCTTTGGCTCTCGCCAGCTATTTGCCGTCCACGATGATACCATTTACCATATGACGTTGATGCCGGTTGATGATGCCCTCCCACAAGTGCGCGAAGAAATCGAGACTCTATGGCAGACGGCATTCACATCGTTTACTTTTTTACCGTAGCCTCCCTTTGCACTTTAAAGTATTAGGGCAAGAACCCAAAAGAAACCAGGGTTTTGATGTCTAAATGACAACCTTTCGGGGCAAAAAACTTTCTGTTTAACGCTAAAAACCCTGGTTTCTAAAAAAGTGCAACATAATGAACCAAAGTTGTTTATGGAAGCTCTTCAAGAATTTTTTGTACTCAACACTTTTCTAAAACTCGTATTTGTCTCGCTCATATTCGGCGTGGCAATCTTGCTACAGCGCCTATCCCTTTCTATTGCCGGGCTGCTGCTGCCTCGTGCTCACAAGCAGGCCAAGTACAATGAAACTACTACGGCTTCGCTTGAATCGCACGATCATCTGCTTTTGCCCCATTTACCACTGGAACGCCGGCGCACGCTGCAAGAATTGATCGCCAATACGATTAGCGTCACCGGCTTTATCCTCGCTGCGATGACCAGTTTGGCCTTTTTCACCGATATCGACACGATGATCTGGACCGTTGGGTTTTTTACCGCCGGTATCTCGTTTGCTGCCGGCCCGTTTGTAAGCGATCTGCTGTCGGGGCTTAGCATTATATTTCAGGATAAACTGGTTGTGGGCGAAAAAATCCGCATCAATTCGCAAGCGGAACGCATTGAAGGCATTGTGGAGCGCATCAATCTCAAGTCAACCTGTTTGCGAGCCCGAACCGGTGAGATGTACATCGTCAATAATGGCGAACTGCGCTACATTTGCAATTACAGCCGTGGTCCTTTTTCTTCAAGTTCGCTGTATGTCAACATCGCTTCGGTTCATCTTATGCGAGCAATCGCCCTATTAAATACGCTGGGGCCGGAAGCCCAAACGATTTTCCCCGAACTCAAAGAGCCGTGGCTGATTTTAAGCGAAACCGGAACGCTCAACCAGGCCACGCAGCTGACGTTGGCGTTTAAAACCGACTTCGGCCAGGCGGCCCGCCTGCGACCTAAATTGATGGCCTTCATTCAAGAACGCTTCGCCTTAGCTAATATTCCGTTTGCTTCGTAAAGGACTTGCTGTGGACTTTTCAGAATTTTTGAACCTGCATCCCCTCCTCGTACAGCTCATAATGGTCGTGTTGATTTTTATCATCGCGATGATTATTCATCGCCTGGCCTGGCCTATTGCCGGCCTCATATTGCGCTTTCACGAATTTTCGCCCTCTTACCTGCCGGCTCACCTTCAGCATTACACCGGCGAAGAGAGCAACTTGAAGCTTATTGGTCGTTTGCTCGATTGGCTGCCCGGCGAACTCAAAGCGCTGCCCATGCCGGACGAACAGCGCCGCCAAACGCTGCAAGAGATCATTTCCAGCACCGTGTCGATTATTGCTTTTGTAGTGGCCGGGTTAGCCACGTTGGGCCAGTTCGCCACAGCCACCACCGTAGTCACCGTTACCGGCCTGTTAATTTCGGCGCTGGCCTTTGCCGGTCGCACCGTAGTTGCCGATTATCTGGCCGGCTTCGGCATCCTCTTTCAAAATCAGTTTTACGTCGGAGAAAAAATAAAGGTCAAAGCCCAGCTTGATGTCATCGAAGGCACGGTGGAACAAGTCAGCCTCAATTCCACCTGGCTGCGAGCCTTGACCGGCGAGGTTTATGTTATCGCCAACGGCGAGATGCGCTGGATATGCAACTACAGTCGCGGCATCTACTCCGCAGCTAATATCACCCTCAAAATTACGGCCACGGATTTAACCAGGGCCGTTCCTCTCTTAGAAAATCTGGGCCATGAGGCCGAAAAACTTTTTGAAGAGATGCACGGCCCGTGGCAGGTGATTAGCGAAACGGGGGTCATCGCCGAACAGGTCGAGTTAACGCTGGCCGTTCGCGCCAATTTCGGCCACGCGGTTCATCTGCGGCCAAAGCTGCTCTCTTTCCTTCAAGAGCGGCTGACGCTGGCAGGGATTGCGTTGGTTAGTTAGGTGACGGTTGGATGGTTTGTTTGTTGGTTGGTTGGTTGGTTGGTTGGCTCGACACTTCATGCTCCAAAGCATAGAAGCGCAAAAGAGGCCACCCGGCTGGTGACCTCTTAGTTAAAGAATGGCGGTAACTGTTTAGCCAATCGATGTCGATATTAGTAGGCTAAGGCGAAGGCTGAGGCTAAGCAGACAAATTCAGGTTAAGCCACCACGCCCTCAAGAAATCAGCGCATTTTTCTTCTCTTTTTTCTTAGTTTTCGCCTTAGCCTCAACCTGATTTACCCCCAGTAGTCTTGCGGCTGAATAGCCACGAATGGCGATTAATTAATCAGCATCGCGTTGGTCAGAGCCAAGGATAGTACCATTGGCCGCATCGACCTTAAAATCCTGACCATTATCGAGTTCTACTTCGTAAATAACGGTTCCATTTTCATTGTCCAGTTCGACAGCCAGCGTTTTAACGCCGGGGTTGGCTGCTTCGACAATGGCTTGTGCTTCAGCGGCGGTGATGCCGGTTTTATCCTGCAATGTAGTAGCCTCATCAGCCTCATCGACTTCATCGGCTTCTTCGATGTCACCGTCATCATCATCATTGGCCTCGTCTGCCTCATCGACTTCATCGGCTTCTTCGATGTCAACGTCGTCATCATCATTGGCCTCGTCTGCCTCATCAACTTCATCAGCTTCTTCGGTGTCAGACTCATTGGCTTCATCTTCTTTTGAGCAAGAGTCGGTTTCGGTGGCTTCGTCATCGTCATCGGCCTCATTCTCGACCTCGTTTTCAATATCATCATCATCTACGCAGGCTGTTGTTTCTTGTTGGGATGGCGGTGCAGCGTTGGCATCGGGTGCCTTTTGGCTATACAAGGTTCCGGCGGCTAAGCCACCCAGCAACAGGCCGAACAGCAGAACAGCAGTCGCGATGGTTTTGTTGATTTTCATTTTGATAGTCTCCTTTACAAAAAGTGATAGTTTTTAGGGGAAATGTCTCCCATTGGTATTTATTCAGCAGATAAGGTGACTGGCACTTAATCGCAGTCATAGCAGCGTTGTATTCCATTCAATGTTCTCTATTGAGCAAAAGTGCCAGTCACCTGAGTAGTTACTCCCACTGTTTGAAATAAGTCTATCAAATGTGCATGAAGGTGGCATGAAGCGAGGATGAAGGATTTCTTCATGTTGCCGGCTTGGCTATGGGCAAAGTCACGGTGAATGTAGTCCCCTCGCCGGGAGTGCTGGTCACCGTGACCAGGCCATGATGCGTTTGCACAATGGCCTGGGTAATGGCTAAGCCCAGGCCAAAGCCACCCGATTGCCGGGCGCGGGCGCTGTCGGCGCGGTAAAATCGTTTGAAGAGATGGGGCAAGTGGTGCGACTCGATGCCGGGGCCGGTGTCGGCAACGGTCACGCTGAGGTCGTCCCAGTTGCGGTTCAGGGTTACCGCAATTTCACCGTCGGCGGGCGTGTACTTAAGGGCGTTTTCGATGAGGTTTGTAAAAACGTGGCGCAACTGTTCGGCGTGGCCGTTCACCAGCCAGTTGACCTGCCCCGGATACTCCAAGCTCAGGGTAAGGCGGCGAGTCTCCGCCTGAGGCTGTAATTGCTGCACGACCGTGGTCAGTACCTGATCCACTGCCACCGGCTCAAATTCTATTGTTTCACCCTGCTCAACCCGGGCCAGGGTGAGCATCTGTTCAACCAGATTTGTCATCCGATCAACGTCGTTTTCCATATCGGCCATCATTTGTAACAAGGTGGCGGCATCGCGGGGGCGGGAACGGGCCAGGCTCAACTGGGTTTTGAGAAAGCCCAGCGGGGTGCGGAGTTCGTGGGAGGCGTCGGCGGTAAATTGGCGCTCGCGTTGAAAGGCGGAGTCAAGCCGATCGAGCATGGCATCGAAGGTGCGGGCCAGGTGACCAATTTCATCGTCGGGCAGGTTCAAATTGAGCCGTTGACTCAGATCGGCGGCACCGATTTGGCGAGCGGTCGAGGTGATCGTAGCCACGGGAGCCAAGGCGCGATTGGCTAAAAACAGTCCGCCCACAGCCGACAGCAGTAACACGATAGGGATGGCGACCGCCAGACTGAGGAAGATTTGATAGAGAAAAGTCTGGCTTTCGCGCAAAGACATGGCTACTACAATGGTTCCCAAGGTGCGATTGTTCTCTTGCAAGGGGGTGACCAACTGTCGCACCGGCTCGCCATTGACCAATTCACCGTCTCTTAACTGCTCCGAGGCCGGCAAGGCGATGGGGAGCGCATAATTTTCCGCCTCGCCCACCGTGAGGCCGATGGTTCCTTGCGGGGTTAGGATCCAGGCTAACACCCCCCGCCCTCGTAAATCGGCGGTTTCAGCGACATCGGCGTAATAGTTGCTGCCCCGTACATCAACCACGGCATTCAACTGGGTTGCGCTTAAACGCAAGGTTTCCTCAATTTGCTGGTTTTGGTTGTTACGCAAAACGGTGATCAAGACGACCGCAAAAATCAACAGCAGCCCAGCTTCCAGAGCAACGGTCCACAAAACCAGGCGAACGCGCAGGCTATGAAAGCGATTCATTATCGCTGATCCGATAGCCCAGGCCGCGTACGGTCTGGATGAGCTTGAGGTCATGATCGGCATCGATTTTTTTGCGCAGCGAGGAAATGTAAACCTCGATGAGCTTTGAGCCGGATTCAAACTCCATATTCCAAACATGGTCGATGATCTGATCGCGGCTCAGCACCTGGTCGGGGTGGCGCATGAGGGTTTCCAAAAGAATGTACTCTTTGGAGGTTAAAGTTTCGATGGGCCTGTCGCCTCGACTGGCGCGTTTGGTGGCGGTGTCCAGCACTAAATCCCCCACTTGCAATTCCGGTGTTTTGCTGGGGCCTTCACGTCGAGCCAGTGCCCGCAAACGGGCCGTTAATTCTTCGATGGCAAAGGGCTTGACCAGGTAATCGTCGGCTCCGGCATCCAGGCCGGTTACCCGGTCGCTGATGGTGTCACGGGCGGTCAGCATCAAGATAGGCATAGTGTGGCCTCTGGCCCGCAACTCGCGGCATATATCCAGCCCGTTCATACCAGGCAGCATAATATCCAGCACAATAAAATTGTAGTTGGCGCTATCAACCCAGTTAAAAACTTCCGAGCCGTTGTCTACTACATCAACGGCGTAAGCTTCCTCTTCTAACCCTTGACGGATGAGAGCCGCCATACGGGCTTCATCTTCAACAACAAGAACGCGCATCAGCTTCTCCTGTAGGGAATTGATCGGTGGTGGGGCCGGGCAGCCAGCCCCACCGACCGGTCTATTTTATCAATCGGTACCGGTTTCGGCGTCGCTGGCGTCTTTGTTGACGCTGGCGGTTTGCGGAGCAAAGCCTTTCGCGTGCAGCGTGGCCTCAACTTGTAGTTGATTAGGGTCGGTGTAAAACATGCTGTTGGGGTTGACGCTGAAGTGATCGGGTTGGCCGGTATTGTCAAAGTGTACTGTTTTAGACTCACCCGGTTTCAGACTAAAGCCGGGCAAGGTGCGATAGTATGCCTGCGTGTCATTCGTGGTGAGATCCTTGATAGTATAGTATACGTCAAAATCGGTTAAATCAGTAGTGCTCTGGCTGGACAAGGTCAATTCCAAATGGTCAGGCGCATCACCGCCGGTCGGGTTGACATTGTTTTCTACCAAGATGCTGGTTATGGTGAAACCATCCGTTGTACCGGCTTCTTGGGTTGGATTTTCGGCCAGCATAGGCTGGGGATCGGTTAGGTCGTTTTGACCGTCGCCATCGGTATCGCTGTTGTTGGGGTCGGTGCCTAGCGTCGCTTCGGCGCTGTCGGGAATGCTGTCGCCGTCGGTATCGGGGCCGTTGGCTGCGACTGTTGCCTGGCTGCCGCCATTATTGGCCGCCTGAACCGACTGAGCCGGGACCGCGCCGCCACAGGCTGTCAGTAGCCATAAACTTAAAACAACAGAGATGAGTAGAAAAAGAAACTTTTGAGACATAATTTTACTCCTGTAAGGTGATTTATTGATTGTTGTGATGAATTTGTTTAGGGAAAGGTAGCGAACAGGTCGCTTAGATTGGTGGCCTGGGCCGCATCTCCTAAGAGTGGTGTTACACCAAAGAGTTCTTGAATCGTGCGCAGTAAAGAGCTATGGGTATAGTGAATCGTGTTTGAGTAACCGCCTCCCTTAGCCTTGGGCGACAGTACCAGCAGGCCAATTGGCCCATCGCTTCCGCCGCGGGCTTCGTCCCAGGTGATAAACAACACCCCGCCATTGGTGTATGTGGGTGAGTTGAGAATAGAGGGAACGTTATTGGCTAACCAATCATCACCGTTTTGAATCCGATTTGATAATAGACAGCGTACGTTACCGTGCATATCGTTGCATAAGTTTGGCACAATAAAGTTGTACTGAGCGACTGTGTTATTTTGCAGATCCGTACGCATTTCTGAGAGTGGACGCACATGCGCAATACAGACGGGCGACTTAGGATTGTTGGTATCGGTTACATCATCAAAATAGACCATCGGGTTGTGCTTGGGGGCGTACAGTCCGGTAGCCGTTAGGGGGCAATCGGTGCCGCTAATATCTTCTTGATAGCTCTTCCACGAGATACCCTTTTGGTCTAACAATGTCACAAGATGCATCGAGGTGCTCTGATGGTTAGCATCAGGGTTAGCGTCGTTAGCAATATCGAAATCAGTTCCCGCCTCTAGCCAGAGGTAATTTGGCTCGCTTGGATGCACACCCGGTGGATTGTAATATTCCTCGGCGTGCGCGGCTATAGGTAAAAGTACGTTGTTGAGATAGGGGGCCTCATCGCTGCCCTTGATTTCCGACCAGTTGGTGTTCTCCATGACAATCACAAAGATGGTCGTTGGCGATGTGGTCGGGGTTGCTTCTGCCGGCATATCTGAGATCATGGTTGAGGTTGCCGTAGAAGACACGACGGGCGTGGACGTTTCCGTCTCGGCCAAGGCTGCACCACTAGACATCGGATCGGTTAGATTGTAAGTACAAGCAACCAGCCACAATCCGGCGAATATAATCAGGTTGATGAGAATAAATAATTTCTTAACTATCATGCTAGCTCGTCCATGCTTTTCTGATTGAACCTGCCATTCCTGGTTGGCAGATGTTTAGGCCAGTTCGCCGGTTATAGGTCATGATTCCTGGCGCAGAAAAACCGCATAAGAAGCGCTGGTCAACAACACAATCGGTACCAGTAGCCCTACCAGATTAACGGTTTTTAGATTGAGAATTTCCTGCCAGGTGCTGTCGGCAAACTCTTTTTTGATGCCTAGCAGGGCAAAGCTGATGCGCTCATAATGCTTAGTCGGCGACAGTTCCTCGACCCCGTCGCGCACGGTTTCATACCATTTGAACTTGGCCAGGGCGGCTTGTTCGCCGGCTCGATCCAGTCCTAGTGAGGCAAAGAAGCCGCCGGGAATCTGATTGTCCAGATCCATCGTATCGCCGATTTGGGGAAAGATGAAGGCAAAGACCAGCCAGACAATCACGGTGAGCAGCAGGGCGTGATTGCCCCGCCGCTCCCATAGACTAAAAACCATGGCCAGCAAGAAAAAGGTGAGTAAGTACAGCCATGACATGCCCATGGTCAGGCTTAACTTGATGAGTTGATCGGCGGTGAGGCTGACTCCGCCAATGAGCATGAGTGCCAGCCATGTCACCAACCCGACGGCCCCCATGAGCAGAGCCAGCAAGACGCCATTGCCCAACATTTTGCCGCTAAGCAATTGATCTCGGTAAACCGGGCGAGACAAGATCAGGTTGAGTGTACCGGCCTGCCGCTCTTTGTTGATGCTGGTGAACCCCAGAATCATTGCCAGTAACGCCCCGACCATAGCCAGATAGTTGATAAAGTTTTTGGATACGGCAATGGGGTTGAGCGAGGGCATCGGCGGGATGTCAGCCCGGCCCAGGTTTTTCAGAATTTGCACCGATTGCTCATACTCCATAACGTGCTGCCGCACCGTCACAGCCCCCAGGCTGATGGCAATCAAGCTCAGGCTGAGCAGCATCGCCAGCGCGACCACAAACAGGCGGTTACGGAAGGCATCGGCCATTTCTTTGCGGGCAATAACACCCAGGATATGGCCCCAACCGGGTTTTTGAGCAGTAACCCGAGGTGAGGTGGTTGTTAATTCTAAATTTGCGGTTGTCATTTCAGTTGCTCCTATCCGACTTAGCGCCGGCCTTTTATTTTGAAGTAAACGAACACACCACCTACAGCCAGGGCGATGACCACCCCGGACGCAATCAGATAATCGGGGCTTTTTTGAACCCGAACCATCAGTTCACTGGTGGGGCTGGTGGTCTCGCTGCTGGTTACGCTGAGGGGCAGCGGCTGATCGATAGACACTTGTGAGGCCGGTACCAGCACGCGCGCGTTCAGGCTAACGGTTTGGCCTGGCTCCAGACTGTCTACCTGCGGTGGATCAAGCTGAACCAGCCATTTGGTCGGTGCGTCTACCTGAAGGGCCAAATGTGTAACCGGGGCCGCGCCGGTGTTGGCGGCGGTGGTCTCAAACGTGAACTCCTGGCCGCTGAAAACGTTGGCATTGGTCGTCTGGCCGGTGATCTTTAGGGCGTAGGTATTTTCTACATTCAGCGATAGCGGATGGGCCAGCGCCGTGCCGTCGTCACGGGTGGCGGTGAATTGACCGGCGTAATGGCCCACCAGCGTATCGATGGGTACGTCAATCCGCAGCGTCACCTGCCCGTAACTGTTGGCCGGAACCGTCACCTGATCCAGCACCGGGCCACCCTGAGTAAAGGTCACGGCCAGCGTATCGGGCAGGCCGGTTACCGTCAGTTGGTAGGTGTGGTCGGTACCGGTTTCATTATGAATTTCCAGCGGATATTGGGCCATCACCCCGGCCGGGGCGGTTTGGGTCAGCGTTACCTCATCGGCCCAGGTTGGTCTGGCCCCAAAGCTAAACAGCGTCAGGCTGAGTATTACCAAACTAAGAATACGTTTCATCATGTCTTCTCCTATTCCAGAATGAGCGTTTCATCGCGCAAGAAGATGGCGTATCCGGCAGCCATAAAGGCAATCGATGGAGTCAGCAGAACCAGCAGCGCAGTCAACCCGCGGCTGGTGAGCGTGGCTGCGCTCAGCGTCAGGCTGCCGGGGGCTGCTTCTAGCAGTTGCTCGCCGATAGTACGCCAATGCCAGGTGGGCGACAGGAAGTTGAGGGCTTGCGAGGCGGCTGTATCCTGTGGAATCTGGTTGGTTGTGCCGCTGATGCTGTTGATGACGGTGCTGCTGGCCATCAACGCTTCGGCCATTTGGGGGATGACAAAGCTGACCAGCATCCAGGCCACCAGCGAGACCAGAAAGACCGTGGCGCTGTTTTTCATCCGAATACTGAGCAGCATCGAAAGCGTTAGAAAGATGAGCATATAAAAGAAGGCCAGCCCCACAAAACTCAGCAGGCGCAGCACTTCGCCCCCGGTGGGCCAGATGCCGCCCACGAGCACCAACAGAACCAGATTGAAGACAAAGACCAACCCCAACAGTACCCCGATGACGGCGGCGTTGCCCAGCAGTTTTCCGCTCAGCAGCCGATCGCGGTAGACCGGGCGGGAGAGAATGAGCTTGAGGCTGCCCGACTCTTTTTCCTGAATGAGGGCGTTGTAGCCCAACACGACCGCCAGGATAGCTCCCACAATGCTGACGTACTCGGTTAGATTGGAGAGAATAGTCAGGGTGTGAATTTCCGGCGGAGGGGGTAAGGCTGTTGTACCCTGGGCGCTGAGTGTGGCTACCGTTTCATTATAAACGCGCATTTCGGCCCGTTTGGTGATACTGCCAATGTAGACCGACAGGATTGACATGGCCAGAAACAACACAGCGATGGTAATAAATAACCGGTTGCGAAAGGCGGTTTGAAACTCCTTGCGGGCAATGATGGCGACGGCGTTCATGCGGCCGGCCTTTCTTGGTGTTCAACATCCAGGTAAATCTCTTCCAGAGAGTGGTGATTGGGAAAATGGGCCAATATATTTTGCAGATTGTCGGCCATCACCAGCCGACCGTGGTTCATAATGCCGATGCTGGTGCACAGTTTGGTGACTTCGGCCAGTTGGTGCGTGTTCATAAAAATGGTGATGCCAAACTCGCTGTTGAGCCAGACAATTAAATCACCGATGGCCTGCGTACCTTCCGGGTCCAGCCCGGAGGTCGATTCATCCAAAAACAAAATCAGCGGTTGGTGCAGCAGAGCTTGGGCAATACCAATGCGCTGCCGCATCCCTTTAGACAGGCCGCCCACCCGCAGGTTGCGCCACTCCGGATGGCCCAACAGCTCCAAAATCTTGGATATCCGGTGGGGAATGTCGTTTACGCCGGACAAGGCCGCAAAAAAGTGCAGGTTTTCGGCCACGGTTAAATCGTTGTACAGCCGCACATTTTCCGGTACGTAGCCAATGTACTCCCGCACTTGCAGGTTGTCTTTAACGATATCCGCACCAAAAATGGCGGCGCTACCGGAGGTAGGCAGCAGCAGGGTGGTTAACATGCTGATCGTGGTGGTTTTGCCGGCACCATTGTGGCCCAAAAAGCCAAAGATTTCGCCTTGCGGCACCTCCAGGGTGAGGTCATTGACGACCACGTTAGCGCCATAGCGGCGGGTTAAATTATCGGTTTGAATGGCCGGATGGGTCATACGTTTACTCCTTTCAAATCCAAGTCAATCGGTTAATGTGATGATTACATGTAAAGTTAACGTCTGCCAGGTAAATCTCAGTTTAAGTCAAATAAAAAATCCCGACGGTAACCGTCGGGATAGGGAGTAAGAATAACTTACTCTGCCTTATACTTAACAGAGTCATCAAGTAACATTTGTTTAAGAGATTGGAGATAAGGAAATAAGGAGATTGTTAAGCGACATATCCTTATCTCCCTATCTCCTCATCTCTTCGTGACAATGTTCGTTTGTGATCAGTGACCATACACCTTTTATCCCGCCATTAAAATCCAATCGCCACAACAAACTAAATGAAGATATTCTTCATCTACACTTCACGCAGACTTCATGTTGGTTTGATATGGTTGATAGTGTCATTTATTTTTCGCCAAAACAGTTGTCAGAACGTAGTCGAATGCCAGCGAACCTGGTTTAAACATGAAAAAAGTTTTTCCACAGCTTCTAACATTAGATAAAGTAACTTTGGCACTCATTTTAATAGTGGCAGCTTTTCTTCGCTTTTATCAGCTCGACCTCGTCCCTGGAGCGTTTCTTTCAGACGAAGTTGTAGAAACTGTCGATGCACTGGACATTCAACACAATGGCCCGCGCATTTTTTTTACCAGTAATTATGGGCGTGAACCCCTTTTTACCCACCTGGTGGCCCTGGCATTTTACCTATGGGAACCCCAAGCCATCATTTTAAGAAGCATTGGCGCTCTGGCCGGCGTTCTGGCCGTTGGGGCTACCTATTGGCTGGTTAAAGAGATGTTCAGCGTTGAAGCCCCAAGGCAGGCCAAATGGATCGCGCTTTTGACGTGCGTTGGTTTGGCTACTGCCTATTGGCAAGTGCATCACACCCGTATGGGGTTGCGACACACGCTGCTGCCGCTGATGATCACGTTAACGTTCTATTTTATGTGGCGAGGCTTTAATACCGGTCAGCGATCTGCCTTTGTCTGGTCGGGGCTTTGTCTGGGGGTAAGCCTCTACACCTATCCCGCAGCGCGGTTTATTCCGGTTTTAATCATCACCTTCCTTATGGCTGAGGGGGTAATTAGGCTCTTTGAAAAGCGGGCTAGCCTGGCTCTCTGGCGTACGCATTGGCAAAATTTGTTGCTGATGCTGCTCTTGGCTCTGCTGGTTTTTGCCCCGCTGGGTTATTACTTTCTGTTCACATCTCCTGAGCAATTTGTGCGGCGAGCCAGTCGAGTTTCGGTTCTTAGTACGGAGTTTAACGACGGTGATCCGGTTAAAGCTTTCGGCTATAGCATCATCGGCAACCTCGCCGGATTGGCTATTCACGGTGACGACCACGGCAACTATAACCTGCCGGGCCGACCTATTTTTGATCCGGTCATGGCCACTGCCTTTGTTTTTGGGCTAGGATTGGCCTGCGTGCGATTTCGTCGGCCACTCTATCTCTTTCTCATCATGTGGTGGCCGACGATGATGATTCCGTCTTTTCTCGTTTCCGACAGAGTACCGTCATTCAAACGGGCTATGGGTATGGCCCCCGGCATCTATATCCTGCCGGCGCTGGCCTGGGTAACGGTCGCGGCGGCGCTCATTCGCTGGGGAACGCGTAAAGGGCCGGTTTGCCTCAAACTGGCCTGGACAACAGCCGTTCTTGTCCCTGTTGTGGTCTTTGCCTTCGTCGGCATCAATACCTATCGCGATTATTTCTTACGCTGGGGCCCCAGCGATCCGCAATATTTTGCTCGCCTGCCGTATCAAAAAATCGCTGTACAAATGGCCGAAGAAGGCCGGCCCGATGAGGTCTGGCTATTCCCCACTGATCCGCGCAACAAACTTCAGCTCTACAATTATACCGATGAACACTTTCTTGATTTTCTGGGCTACCGTACCCTACCGGCCAGAAAGATCATTTCAACCAACGAGCAAGTGATGTTCGATAAACTGACCGAAGCCGTCCGGGGCTATTCCAAGGTGGTTTTGGTCGATGTGACCCGCGGGTATGAAGAGGCGGCTGACCACAAACAGATTATTCCTCTGTTGCTAGAGAAATACGGCCAACTGGAAAAAGTCGAGACCAACGCCGAGAACGGATATACCCTCTACTACTATCATCTAAACTCTGCCGAAACGCAGTTTCAACAGGCCGATCACTGGCAGCCGCTGCATCGTAGTTTTGGCGAAAGCCTCAATTTAATGGAGGTAGCTTACGGCAACACGTCAAACGTAGAGCCACCCGATAGTCCCCGAGTGCCGTCAGGAGAAGCAGGCTGGGTGATTTTACACTGGCGAGCCGTCAGCCCTATGGTTGAGGATTATAAAGTTAGTCTGCGTCTGACAAATGCAAGCGGAACGACCATCAGCACGCAGGATCAGCTTCTTACCAACTCCTGGCAGGCCGGAACGACCCAATGGCGGGCCGGCGAAGAAACGTATGAATACTTCCTGTTGCCCATCGATCCGGGTACCGTGCCCGATGCCTATCAATTAGAAGTCCTGGTTTACTCACCGACAACGCTGCAATCGCTACCGGTTAATGGCGCTGCGCAAATGGCCCATTCCGCTCAGGTCGGATCGATTCAGGTAACGTCAGGGCTTAAACCCTGGCCCATACCGGTTGACGAACCGGCAAATGGCCCCATCGTTGGTGGGTTGCAGTTGGTTAGCCTCGATGATGTACCGTCTCAGGTACGGCCGGGTGACACCCTTCATTTCACGGCAATCTGGCACACCGACCACAAACCTCGGTTGGACGTTACGCTAGACGTTTCATTGACCAATCACCTCGCTCAATGGCCCCTGTTAAACAATTGGCCGGTTGGCAGCCCTTATTTTTCAACCAGCCACTGGCGCGAAGGGGAGACAATTAAACAAGGATATCAGCTTCAACTTCCCGTTGAACTGCCTGGCGGAACGTATAATTTACGCCTGTCGCCGACCGGAACAAACGCAGCCGTAACCGTTGCCACGCTGCACGTGCAGAGCCAACCGCGTTTATTTCAACTGCCGTCTAAGGTTCAACAGCCCATCGCTGTAACCTTTGGTGAACAGATAAAATTGGCCGGCTATGATTTAAGCAAAGATGGAGACTCCACCATTTCTATAACGCTTTATTGGCAAGCCTTAAACACGGTTCCCTACGATAATAAGGTCTTTGTTCATCTGTTAGATAAGGCCGGCAATATTATCGCCCAGGAAGATAGGGTTCCGGCGGCCGGTCAAGCCCCAACGACAAGTTGGCTGCCGGGCGAAGTAATTCAAGATGACTATAGCTTTGCTGTTGCTTCAAAAGTCGCCCAAATAGCGGTCGGTTTATACAACGAACAAACAGGTCAACGTCTGGCAATTCCCAATACCCCTGACAATCGACTGCTGATATCTGTCCCCTAGATGCTGTTCCAATACATGCACATGCTCATTTGTAATCTGTGACGATATAATTTTTGTCCGGCCATTACCATCCAATCCTCACCCCAAATTAAATGAAGATATTCTTCATCTACCCTTCATGCCGACTTCATGTGGGTTTGATATAGTTGAGCTATCTGTCACACAGGTTCCCTCGTAACTATTCAGTCGCCGGACGACTTGGCGTAAATCAGGCTGAGGCTAAGGCGAAGCAGACGAATTCAGGGTGAGCCGCCACACTCTCAAGAAATCGGCGCGTTTTCTTTGCTTTTTCTTAGCCTTTGCCTTAGCCTCAGCCTACGCATATTGACATCGCTTGGCTAAGGTGTTACCTCTGTATAAGAGCTTTTGATGGTGGCTTGGCTTTTATGGCAACCACTTAATATCTTTGAAGTTCGGTTTTCGCTTCTCCAAAAAGGCATTGCGTCCTTCTTTGGCTTCGTCGGTCATGTAAGCCAGGCGGGTAGCCTCACCGGAGAAGACCTGCTGGCCGACCATGCCGTCATCGGTCAGGTTAAAGGCGAACTTGAGCATCTTAATCGAAGTGGGTGACTTAGCCAGGATTTCCTGCGCCCAGGCGTAAGCGGTATCTTCCAACTCATCGTGCGGCACCACGGCATTGACCATCCCCATTTCGTAAGCTTCCTGAGCCGAGTAGTTGCGGCCCAAGAAGAATATCTCCCGCGCCCGCTTTTGCCCGACCATCTTGGCCAGATAGGCCGAGCCGTAGCCGCCGTCGAAGCTGGTGACATCGGCATCGGTTTGTTTGAAGATGGCGTGTTCTTTACTGGCCAGCGTCAAATCACAAATCACGTGCAAGCTATGACCGCCACCTACCGCCCAACCAGGCACAACGGCAATCGCCACCTTGGGCATAAAGCGGATCAAGCGCTGCACCTCTAAAATGTTGAGACGCGGCATGCCCTCTTCATCGACATAGCCCTGATGGCCTCGCGCTCTTTGATCGCCGCCGCTGCAAAAGGAGTAAACCCCATCTTTGGGCGACGGCCCCTCCGCCGACAGCAGCACCACACCGATTGATGTATCTTCGCGAGCATCTAAAAAGGCTTCAAAAAGCTCGCCGACCGTTTTGGGCCGAAAAGCGTTGCGAACCTCAGGCCGGTTAAACGCAATCCGGGCGACCTGGCCGGATTTCTTGTAGGTAATATCCTCATATTCCTTCACGGTTTGCCAATTTGCTTTGTTCATTATTTACCTCATCGAGTCTGATAGTTTTATTGTACGGCTCCCCAAGAGCGACAGTCTATTGTACACTAACTTGGCGACAAGCCCCAACCACAGACAAATTGCACATATCAATACCATCGCCAAAAAATAGCGAAATGAGAGCGGTTGAATACGATACGTTTTTACCGACCAAGGAAAAAGACGTA
>JAGRBY010000650.1 GCA_020433835.1 Anaerolineae bacterium
ATCTGGTGCCGGTGGTGATACAGCGGCGTTAGTTTGATGGTTGGTTGGATAGATGGTTAGTTAGTTTTTAGATATTAAACCAACCCACTAACAAACGAACAAACAAACCAGCTAACTTAAAAAGGAGTCCGAAGTGTATCTCGGACTCCTTTTTGATTTATAAGAAAAATAACAGTTGTTTTGTTCTGGTCGGTATCCGATTCAGGCCAGTGTTGCTGCTCAAATCTTTACGGCGCAATAACCGTGACGTTTACTTTGCTGCGTCGATGCTCAGAGCGCTTTGGGCTTCTGCCGGAAGTTCAATGGTGACGTCTGTATCAACGGCCAGAAGTTCGTACGTCATATTGACATCCCCAAAGTCAAACAGCCCTTCCATATCATTGGTACCGGGTTTGAAACCTTTCATGGCCACTTCATATTTAACTACATAATTGCCGTCCTCGGCCAACCAAACTTTACCCTCGGCACTATCATAGGTGGCATCATCGACACCCTCCAAATCTGCCGCATCGAAGGTACAGAATTTGGCCTCGATACCGTTAATGGTTTCCGTACTTGAAGAACAATCGGCGCTTTTCGGTACCTCTAAATTCTGATCGGGGGAGAAGAAGCCGGCACTGAAAGCATCGCTGTCGCCACCGGGCATCGAGATCCATTGCCCGCCCATGGCATCGCTATACATGTAAACCGTATCGCCCATATTGTAGATTTCCATGTTGTTCATGCCGCCAAGATCGTCCACCGTGGTTCCTTCCATATTCATGGTCAGGTGGGTGGCTTCCGGCTCTTTGGTGGCTTCGAGTAAAATATTGACTGTTCCCTTAGACGGTTGACCGCCTGACTGGCCATCGAAACTCATAACAAATGAGATGCTGTATGATGATAAGTTTTCGAGGCCTGATGTATCGGCAAGACTAATTTCTTTTGATTCGGTCGAGGCACTTTCAACTATTTCGGTTTCTTCAGTTGCTTCAGCTTCACTTGCTTCTTCGGTTGGGGCTGCCGAAATTTCACTTTCCGATGGTTCTTCGGTAGTGCTTTCGGTTTCTACCGCCGATTGATCCTCGGTCTCGGTTTCTGTCGCTGTTGCTGGTTCCGCTTCGGTAGCACTTTCAGGCTCGACTGCCTCTTCAGCGGGGGCTTCGACTTCCGTTGCGACTGGCTCCGGGGTCGGTTCCTGGCCGCCGATTCCGGGCAGGCTACAGGCCAGCGATGGGATCAAAAAGATAACGAAACTCCATACTAAAATTTGTTTGCGCATACAAAATTCCTTTCATGGCTTACTAACAGATATTGATTTATTGAGTCAGTAGAAAACGATTGCGCGGGGTACCGGCAATCTGGAACAGATAAGTTCAGAGGAGATATCACATATTCCAGTCTAAAGGAACTCAATAAAATTGTAAAGCAAAGTAGAAAAATCTATGCGCGGAGTATGGCTCGCACCGGCGAGCCGTCACCGCCCCCAATTTTGAGGGGCAAAGCGATAAGTTCGTACATTCCGTCAGGAACACCATCAAGCAGCAGTCCCTCTAAAATGTCGATTTCGTTACGGCGCAAGGCGTGGTGGCCGGGTAAATCCTTGCTGTTCATAGCATCGACCGATGGGGCATCGGTGCCGAAGAGAACAACTCCATGGCCGGCCAACCAATCGGCCAGTTCAGGCGAAGGGTATACGTAGTCAGCCGTGAATTTATCTAACGGCTTGGTGCTGGCCGGTGAGTGAATTAGCAGGCGTTTCACCTGTGACCAGTTGAGACCAGGAAAGTCGTTGGGGAAGAGAGGCCCAGCTTCTTTTGAAACGGTAACCACGATGGCCGGGCCGATAAACGGTTCCAGTGCCACTTGCTCTAAAGGTGGCGCATCATCAACAAAGTGGTAAGGTGCGTCGACATGGGTACCCATATGGCTGCTCATCGTCAAGGTTGTCACATTGACCGAATCACCATTCGCCATGCGCATCGCGAACTGTTTGTCGAATGGGGTGTCGCCCGGCCAAACGGCCAGGCTGGGGGTAACTGGACGGGAAATATCGTAAATCATTCGGCTTCTTCGGGGCGCGATTTGATGAGCATTCGCCACCCACCTTTGTGAACCACTTCATCATTTTGATTGTAAACGCGGGTATCGAAATCAACCACACCGCCGCCCAATTTTTTCATGGCTTTGGTCTCGGTGACCTTGATCCGCACGTGAACCGTGTCGCCAATATGGACGGGTTTGGTAAACTTCCAGGTAAGCTCGCGAAAGGCCAGCGTCGTGCCATCGATAAATCCTTGTTGTACCGACAAACCAGTAGCAATTGATGCAATTAACATTCCGTGGGCTACACGCTGACCAAAAGGTGATTCTTTGGCCGCGACGGCGTCGGTGTGGATAAAGTTGAAGTCGCCGGTGAGGCCGGCAAAGTTAACAATGTCTGTTTCGGTGATGGTGCGGGCACTGGTGAGAATTTCCAGGCCGGGTTCAAACTCTTCAAAATACATTCCTCGAACGAGGGTGGGCATTGTCTCCTCCACTGATGAGATGTGGTACAATTTAGTGGCTTACAGAACGTGAGTGCGTTAGAGAAACCACGTCTACAGTCTACATTTTACTTCCTCGGATTTAAGGTGACAGTCACTTAACACCCTCAATGTGAGGCTGGTTTTGCCCGTTACGTCCACTATGGCGTAGCAAAAAGTGACTGTCACCTATTTGTCTATTCTACATTTTGCTTCCTGCATTCACGTTCAAATAACTAAATGCTCATACAGAAGCTCCAGGCTTAACTCGACGCAAACCGTGTCGCTGCAGCTCAGCGTTAACGCCGCCGCACTGGCACCCAGCCGAACGGCTTCGTCGATAGGGATGTCGTTCAAAAGGCCAAAGACTACGGCGGCGGTCAGCGCATCGCTCGCGCCGGTCGAGTCGATAAAGTTGGTGGCCATTGCCGGTACGTGTCCGCTGGCATCGGCGGTGGCGTAAACAACGCCCTCTTCGGCCAGGGTGATTACGACGATGTCGGTTCCGGCGTTAACCAACCGGCGAGCGGCCGCAATTGCTTCCTGCTCGTCGTTTATGGGGCAGTCGACTAAAACACGTGCTTCGGCCAGATTGGGAGTAACCATATAAATCTGAGACAAATAGGGGATCAATTTTCGCGCTAATCCGGCTGAGGCCGGGTCGGCGCACACGCGCACGTGGTAGCGATTAGCCATTTTGAAGATGGCCTCAATCGTCTCTTCCGAAAGGTTACTGTCGATGACGATCATCGACGCTTCTTCCAGCAGTTCACGCTCATTTTCTATAATCTGGGGGGTGATGGCTTCTAAAATTTTCATATCATCGACCGACATAACCAGATTGCCATTCTCATCGAGCAGAGCGATGTAAGCCGATGTATGGTGCTGATTTGAAATGATGATATAATCGGTGTCGATGCCGACTTCAGCCGCATTGTCGATAATTTGCTTCCCCGACTCGTCGTCGCCGACGGCGGACAAAAGAATGGTATCAACACCCAATCGCGATAGGTTATCGGCCACATTGCGAGCCGTGCCGCCCACCGAAACCCGCACTAAACCCGGCGTACTGGTACCTATAATCAACGGAACGTCAGATCGCCCCTTTGAGTCGATACCGGCCGCGCCGATAATTACAACATAAGGTGACTCTTCCATTTCGGCCATCGTTTTTTCCCTCTCAACTATGTCGATCACAGAATGTTTGTATGGAGTTATCTAAAACCCATTTTTTCGATTGCTACATTATAACACTATGTTTGCACTTTTTTAGAAACCAGGGTTTTGATCTCTAATTGATACCCTTTTGGGGCAAAAGATGTTTCTTTTAACGCTAAAAACCCTGGTTTCTTATCGTATTTCTTTAAAGTGCAAAGGTAGTGATTAGAGATTATATCGATTAGAAATCAACAAAAAGATGAAGTTGGATAGGCGGGTAATGCCAAGGTCGAAAATTTAAGCGAAAATTATGAAGACCGCAACAGGTTTCGAACACGGCGTCTCTGAAGCCAGCTTTCCAACACCGGATTTTATCTTTAACAATGCGATAGCGTTTGACCCCACCAATAGCGTGTTCAATCCGCACCCGAAAAGTCGCTATCCATTGATTGATGTGTTTGTCCAAGTCGGACAAAGCTTGACCCCGCGGCTTCTTTTTAGGTTGCAGGATGGCCACAT
>JAGRBY010000651.1 GCA_020433835.1 Anaerolineae bacterium
AAACCGGACAGCAGTGGCTGGAGCGGCAACGTGGACTCCTGCTGGCGACACCCTATTTTATGGTGACCTTCACCTTGCCGGAGCCGCTGCGACGGCTGGCGCGGAGTAATCAGCAGGTTCTGTACAATCTGCTGTTTCGAAGCTCAGCGGCAGCGGTGCAGGAGTTGGCGAGTGACCCGCGATTTGTGGGAGGTCAAGTAGGCTTAGTGAGGGTGCTGCAAACGTGGGCCAGAGATTTGAGTTACCATCCCCACGTCCATTATCTGGTGCCGGGTGGTGGTTTGTCTGAGGATGGACAGAGTTGGTTGCGCAGCCGCAATGCCTTCTTGGTTCACGTTAAGCCATTGGGGCGGTTGTTTCGGGCTAAGTTTCGGGCCGCTTTGCAGCAAACCGAGCTGTATGAGCAGGTGCCGGCTGAAGTGTGGTATTCAGAGTGGGTGGTTCATTGTCAGCCGGTTGGCAACGGACTGGCCGCGTTGAAGTATCTAGCCCCCTACATCTTTCGGGTGGCGATTAGCAACAATCGGATTGTGAAGGTGGCTGAGGGACAGGTTACTTTCCGCTACAAAGATACCAACAGCGGTAAAATGAAGCGCTGTAGGTTGTTGGCTGAGGAGTTTATCCGTCGTTTTTTGCAGCATGTCTTGCCTAAGGGTTTTGTCAAAGTTCGGTACTATGGTCTGTTTAGTCCTAGCCACCGGATGCGATTGGCCCAAGCCAAGGCGTTGTTGGGGGTGATTGATATCACGGCTGAAGTGGAGGTTGATAGCGCAACCACCGAGCCAGGGATACCAACCGCAGAGGCGACCCCAACCTGTCCCCGCTGTGGGCAACCGCTGCGCTGGGTCGAAAGCGTGCCACCCCGCTGGGTTCGACCGCCGTGATGGAGCTGTAAAATGCGGGTAATTGGATAGCCACGGCTAAGCCACCTAACTTTCGGGAGGTGGTTGTGGTTTCGTATTGCTTTTTAACCGCCATCGGCTCCGCTTTGCCCTGCGGATTAGGGTTGAGGTCTTTACAGTGGAACGGGGTGCCACTAAATTGACTTCAGTTCCTTGTCATCTACAGGCTGTTTCGGGTACAATACAGATACCACTTTCGACCGGATTATGCCATTTCCGCTCTCCCAACCGACTTAATCCTCAAATTGACCAACAACTGCACCCAGGCTTAGTTCAACACCAATTATGTGGCGGCTCGTGACTGATTGGCGGTGGCTCCTTGGCTGAGATATTGCTGCTTAGCCTCGTCTTTTTTGCTTTTGTCGCGCCACATGAATCTTATTCGTTAGCCCGTTTGAAAAGTAATCCGAAATATATCCATTTAACATAAAGGAAGCTAAGAATGTCTCAGCCAATAACCAATAAAGTAAAAAAATGTCCCTATTGTGCTGAAACCATTAAAGCTGAAGCTATAGTCTGCCGGTATTGTAAGAAAGACCTTGTGGGTCAACAGGCTGTCTCACAGCCTCGTTCAGCAAAGAAGACATCTCCCATTGTATTTCTTTTTGTTTCACTTTTTAGCTTGGTTGGGGGAGTATCCCTTATTTGTGGTGTGTATGATACCCTGGCAGGTTTTAATGGTATCGCTTATATATTAATTGGGGCTGTATTTATTGGTCTGGGCCTACTATTAGCACTCCAATACCAAGGTCGGTGAGTTTACATATCGTTAAACAAGATGATAGACAACAATCATAGTGTTATAAAAAACGTTCTTACTTCACAGTGAGGGTAAAAAGAGAAATGATAGAAAAATTACGAGCCACATACAAAGAGTATAATATTAAAGCTAATCAAGTACCGGAGGGTCAAACAAATTTTGGGGTTCAATTCGGGTGGGCCTTTTCGGTTGAACCTCTTACATCAAATAAAGCACTTTTTATTGTTGTCATAAAATCTCTTACTGGTAAACCTACCCAAACTAATTTAGATCAATCTTTCAAATTAGGGGAGAAAATAGTTCATTCATTGATAGATACTGGTGAATTTCGAAAAGATTACTACTGTTACCAATGGGAACCGAATGAGATGAATGCTGTTGAAGTTGACTGCGACAAAATTTCACCAAATGGTTTACGAACTCCTCTACAATAATAGCGAATTACGACTAACCATCACAATTCCGGCGAATTGCTAATCTTGGTTTTTTGCAAAGTTAGTTTTGGCTACAAAAATTTAGGTAATTGAGGGTACATTCGCCAACCCGCAATCGTGTGATGGGCAGCGTTAGCCCGCTAGAAAATGCTACTCGTAATTTGGTTCCAAATAGGTTTATTATGGAAAACGAAAAACAATCTGGGAAAATCAAATGGTACAATGCGGAGAGAGGATTTGGAGTTATTTTAGGTGATAATGATACAGAATACTTCATCCATTTCAAATATTTGATAACTGAAGAATATCATTTGAGCGAAGACTCACGAGTTTCATTTCTATCGAGACCTCGTAAACGAGGTTCAGGTATGGAAGCATATGATGTAGAATTTATACCGCCCGAACCTGCGGATAACTTTCGGTCCCGAAGCGAACAAGCTAAATTATCAGGAATCGAAAAATGGGAAAATACAAAACGATGGAATCTGTGGCAAGACACACAGAATGAATACCAAGAATTCTTTACTTATTTTCAGCACATCTGCTCACACACTCAAACAAAAGAAATAACACTTGAGTTGGATAACATTAAACGTATTTTTTCTGATGACATACCTCATGGAGCTTGGCCCAAATATTATGATCGCGTTCATGATCCAGAAAAACGACGAGGAGCGTACGTTGGCTTCAGCAGAAAAGATTTAATTTTGATGGTTCATGCCTTCTATAAAAATCCTACGAAAGACCCTATTTGTTGGAGAGCTAGAGCTGTGCGCTACATCGGTGGTAAGGTTGAACATATGCCTCATAAACCAAAGTATACAGGTGGTAGTAAACCTCATCATTGGTGCGAAGATTTCTTCGGTCATTTTATTGTTGTAGATTTACCAAGCATGATAGAACGTTTAAAAATGACTTGAGTTGCTGAAATAATGACTATAGCAACACGCTCTCAAATATGATAAAGCCGGGCTAACAATCCGCCTAAAGCCGAACCCAGACACGGCGCTTTTTGTTGAAGTTGACTTTGCCACTTTGGGGTTGCCGTTAGGCAATCGCTGCATGGGGTCGGCTTAGGCGGGAGGCGTTGGGCGGCGCGGCGACGAATAGCGAATCACAGATAATAATGGTTGCCCCTATAAAGTAGTGTGATAAAAGATCAATGCGTATCGTTTTCGCAGGTCCTTGCGGTGTCGGAAAAAGCACAGTAGCCAAATTATTGGCTGACCAGTATAGCATCAAATATCTAAGCCTTGATGAAATAAGATCAGACGACATGAGCAAACGAGCAGGGCAAATTTCACCGTGCTCAGTTAGTAGGCTTGATTTGAGAGAATGTTTAGCGCCAACACTAAATACCCATAACGAGAATTTTGTATTGGACCTTGGTGGCGACTCTGTCTTCCGTAAAAGCAAAGATAATGAAGAACGACTGGAGCAAGTGTTTTGGCTGAAACGTACTTATCAAGCAAAAATAGTGGTCCTAACATCGCAGAAAGACAATTTACGTCGGAGATTTCTTTCTGCAAAGAACCGAGCTACAAATGAATTCGATGAAATGTGGCAAACATGGATTATGGTTGAGGAGCCACATTGGCAACGTTGCACTGACCAATTTCTTGATACTACGAATTTGACGCCAGAGAATGTGATAGGGTTGATAAACACGTCATAGCATCAGTTTGTGCACCATTTGAAGATTAGATGCGGCCCCAAAAACGGTATCAGACCATGTAAAAACATATGGGGATTGGTAGTGTAATCGGCGGTGGCTTCAGGCCGGGGTGCCGCCCAACAAGGCATTTGCAGCGGACGGCCAGGACTCGCCGGTTTTTGAAGTTGAATTTGGCACTTTCAGCCTGTCTTATCGCATACGTTTCGTGGCCGCCGCTGAAATGCAGGGGCGTTAGCGGCGTTGAGATTTTCCCGTGCAGCCAGATCTACTTTTCAAGCCGCCTAAGGGCTAGGGTCAGAGGGTTTGATAAGATGGAAACCATTGAAATGAAACATAACATCCCGGCTTGGGCAAAGCAAAGGGTGTCCCCGCAGGATCATCGTTTTTCTCAGGTGAGCCAGTTGCA
>JAGRBY010000652.1 GCA_020433835.1 Anaerolineae bacterium
GAACCGCTCGCTTATGGGAAGTCTGGCCCGAAACCGAACCTCACACGCTGGCCTCGTTTGTGGGTGGTTATCATTTAGACTTATTTGTGGTCAACATATCGCCTGATAAACAACATATCCTAACCGGCTGGACTGATGGGACGATCCAAGTTTGGGATGTAAACAGCGGTGACATCATCGAGCGAGTCGACTTTCAGGCAATCGATGTGAATGCTCAGGTGATGTCTGCTAACAATCGCTTTATTTTTGCCGGCGACAGCAGCGGTATGGTCCGCATGGTCGATGCCCAGACCAGTGAGGTTATCCACAAGTTTGAGGGGCATACCGGCGCTATCCAGGATATTGCCCTCTCTCCAGATGGAAAATTGGTTGTAAGTGGCAGCGAAGACCAGACTGCCCAACTCTGGAGGGTAGAGACCGGCCAGGAAATTGGTCGGTTTGTTGATCATCAGGGGGCTGTCCGAGCCGTGGCCTTCTCACCTCAGGGAGATGTCGTCCTGACCGGCAGTGACGATAACCTTGCCCGTTTGTGGGATATTGAAACCGGCCAGGCCGTACGTCAATTTGTTGGGCATACGGCGGCAGTGCTGGATGTCGCTTTCTCAAGCGACGGTCACTATATTCTAACCGGCAGCGATGACGATACGGCCCGGCTGTGGGACGCCCAGACCGGTCAAGAGGTGAGGGCCTTCATCGGCCACACCGATCAGGTATCCCAGGTCGCCTTCTCCTCGGACAATCGGTTTATTTTGACCGGCAGCGCTGATCAGACCGCGCGACTGTGGGCTAGCGAGACCGGTCAAATCGTGCGCCAGTTCGTCGGCCACAACACCCCCCTCCGGCTGGTCGCTTTTTCCGGCGATGGTCAATCGGTTATCACGGCCGATAGCTATGGCACATTTCTATGGCGGACAAACCTTGACGATGTCGTAACCTTCGTCTGTCATCAACTCTCGCGGGATCTCAGCCAGGTTGAACGAACGCTATATAACATTGCCGATACGACATCCATCTGTCCCAACCCTGCTGCTGGAACGGTTGAAACCGATCCAACCTGGACGCCGGTACCGACAACGACGATTAAAGCCGCGCCTCTGCTCCTATCAGCAGCAATAAAGTTTCAGAGTGAAGCCGCCAATGTTCAAGACGGCCTGCCTGTACAAGATGCGTTCATCGAGGCCGGCAATGGGCAGGTGGTTCGCCCGCAGGTATTAAATGAAGAGACTCTGGCTCTGCCTGTTTATCGCAGTGCAGAGGAAGTCCCGCTTGATTTTATGGACGCACCATTTGATGTGGGTCCCTATCCTCAGGGAGAACCGTTGGGATTTACTTTGGGGGACTATGTTGCTGCGGAGGGGCAGGGGACCTATACCGTGCAAGGCAACCAAGCTGTGGTTGATCTTACGTTTAACCACTTGGTTCCGCATGGAATGTATACCCTTTGGTGCAGTACGCTGCACTTTCCTACATCCAATATGGACGAACGGCCCTGCCTGGCCCCGGATGGCTCAAGATACAGCTTCACCGCCGATGAGAGCGGCCAGGCTGCGCTTATGATGGAAATCGAAGCCTTTCCACCCAGTACTGAAGCCGACATCTACGAAATTGGGGTCGCCTACCACAGCGACGGCCAGACGCACGGTGACAGCGTTGGTGCTCACGGAATGAACGCCCATGGCCAACTGTTTTTCGACTTTCTGCCGCCTGAGCCTCCGGCCCCGGCATCGTCATCGCCACTCCTATCGCCGGTGATCATCCAGTTTGCGTTTCTTACCGACGCCGCCAACCTCGACCTTGGCGCTCCGATGCAGGATGTATTCATTGAGGCAGGAGACGGCCAGATTGTGCGTCCACAAGAGATGAGTGACGCCACCCTGGCCCAACCTCTCTATCGGGCCACCAAACGCATTGAACCCGATTTCTTAGAAGAACCGTTCGAGGTTGGTCCTTTTGCCAAGGGAGAGCCGCACGGCTTTACGCTGGCGGAATGGTTGGCTGCAACAGGCCAAGGAACATATACCGTAACCGGCAATCAGGCCGTGCTGGACCTCACCTTTGAAAATTTGAGGCCGAACGGAATTTACACACTCTGGTGTTCCGAGGTCCACCTGCCGCCCCATACCAACATCATCGACCGACCGTGCGGCGCACCGGATGGCTCCGATAATCGCGTTCCCGTTGATGAACAAGGCTACGGAGAAATCACGCTCGATATGGCGGCGTTTCCGCCCAGCAGCGAAGATACCGTCTACAGTATTAGCCTGGCTTATCACAGCGATGGCCAAACCTATGGAACCCATCCCGGTGAATTCGGCTATAACCTGCACGTGCAGTTGTTTTACGAATTGCCGGCGTCGGCTGATCATTAGCTATCAATGCGTCTCACTCGTCCCCAAACTCTGTTTGCTTTTATTAAATGAGATAACAATGAAGATACGTGCGCCACCTCAACGCAACTGATGAGGAACTAATCAAATTAAAAAGGAGATACCGGCAAACTTGGCGGTGAGCGGTACCTCCTTAAGGCAACAACGTAACGAGCGCACCCTGCTGGGAGCGGCTCTCTACGCGCCTGTTTGTATTATACCGTCCCCAAAAATAAATGCACAACCCTTGTGATGGAACTCCGTTTCGTCACGCAAATGGGTGTCTTAACGCAGTTTAGATGCCAGCCTAATTAATCAATGAATAGGAGATGAAATTATGATAAGACAATTAACAGATTTAGCGCTCATTATCCTAGCGATGGTCACACTTACCGGTGTTGTTTTGATAGCCCCCACCCCGGCAAGTGCTGAAGGCGCAACGAAGATAAGCGGAACTGCTCTTGATGGAACTGATATGTGTGATTATGAAACAGATGGTGTGGACGAGCCTACGATTTTTCCCCTCTACTTCCCTGAGGACGAAGGCGTGTATGGTTGTCTCTACTCATACGCCGAATCCGTCGATGAGTCGCCGAGCGGGACCATTCGCGAGAAAGGGCACGAGATTTTTGTTAGCCATGATCCCGATAACCCCGGCACGTTTGAGTCGACGTATCTATTCACGTTGAAGCTTGATGAGAATGGAAACGAGCTTTGGGGACGGTGTCAGCATCCTATCATAGCGGGCACCGGTACAGGAGTTTATGAGGGCGTCACCGGGCGAATCGACATCAAAGACGACCTTGAGGCGGGAAACTTTCCGTATAAAGGGCATCTACAGTGGTAATGATTGCATATGATTGCGTGGAAGGAGATGACAAACTTTACTCGGAGACGGCTCTCTACGGGTTTGTTGCTATTATACCGTCATCCCAATGAACCTAAATTGATTTATTCCTGGAGGATACAATGATATTGAAAAAAATCACCCAATTTATAAGTGCGAGCTTGCTACTATCTTTGCTGGTCCTCAATACTGCTTCTGCCTTTGCGGCACCCGCGCAGCAAGACGCTTCGTGTGCTCAAGATTACGTGATTCAAGCCAGCGATTGGTTAAGCAAAGTCGCTCAAAAACAGTATGGCGATGTTCAAGCCTTCTCCCTCATTGTCGAGGCCACAAATACAGCCGCGATGAGTGATAAAAGCTATACTGCTATTACCGAACCCAACCGCATTGAAATCGGTTGGAAACTCTGCTTGCCGGCTTCGAATGACGCGCCGGCTATGACGGAGACGGTGGACGACACAGATTCGGTCGATTTGGAAGCGCAAGTACGATCTGCCAGTGCGGCCTGGGATGAGGCTTTTAACGGTGGCGATCTAACCCAGCTCATGAATTTGTACAATGCAGATGCCGTCTCGATGCCGCCCGGTCTGCCTGCGCTCGAAGGCAAGGACGCGATTGAGGCCGATTTCGAGTGGTTCTTTGACAATTTCACGGCTCACCACCAGACAACCATTGTCGACCTTGCAATAGCAGATAACCTAGCGGTCGAGCATGGCCAGTACACCATGCTGATTACGCCAAAGGATGACAGCGAACCCATCAGCGAGACGGGGAAGCATATTGTGGTTCGCAAAAAATCAGGCGATACCTGGCAGGTGGTACGAGAAATTTGGAATACCGACGAATAGCCCAGATAGCTATGTAACTTAAGTTGCTATCTATCAGCAGATGAAGTAAGTTTCACCGCGAAGACGCTAAGTTCGCCAAGTTTTTATAAAAAATCTTCGTGTTCTTTGC
>JAGRBY010000653.1 GCA_020433835.1 Anaerolineae bacterium
TCGTTTTGGCCCAAACCTTTTTGAATTTTACTCGGTATCAAACAGAATATCAAGCCGAATACAGGCGCGGAGAGCATCCCCGCTTTAATTTAAGCGTGGGGTTGTATCCGGTCGGGTATAGTCGGGACTGTTAACCCGGGCCGGCAGCGCCATCGTAAAGGTTGATCCCTCGTTAAGTTCGCTTTCGACGGTGATATAACCGCCCATCAATTGACACAGCCGCTGGCTAATCGCCAAACCCAGGCCGGTGCCGCCATATTTGCGGGTAGTGGATGAGTCGGCTTGGGTAAAGGCATCGAAAACCCGCTTGACCTGCTCGTCTGTCATACCGATGCCGGTGTCGGTCACCTGAAATTTGATCCAGTCTCCACTTCGCTCAAGGGGGCTGTGACCATTGTTTGAAGGGGGCGACTCGCGCACAACATTTAAGGTGATGGAGCCATCCTCTGTGAATTTGGCGGCGTTGCTGAGGAGATTGAACAATACCTGCCTAATTTTAATAGGATCGGCATGCATTACCCCAACATCATCCCTATCATAGACGGTGAGGGTATTATTGTTTTTTTCGATAGCCGGCTGGATGGTGACCAGTACATTTTCAACCAAATTCATAACATCGAATGTTTCCAGGTCGAGTTCCATGCGACCCGCCTCGATTTTTGAGAGATCTAAGATATCGTTGATAAGGGTCAGGAGGTGGTTGCTGGCCATCTGGATTTTTTGCAGATCGGGCACAATCTCTTCTTGGCCAATATCTTCCGCCTCTTCTTGAAGCATTTCGCTGTAGCCGATAATAGCGTTGAGCGGTGTGCGCAGTTCGTGGCTCATATTGGCCAAAAATGCGCTTTTGGCGCGGTTGGCCGATTCGGCGGCTTCGCGGGCTTCTTGAATTTCCTCGATAAGGTAGGCATTTTCCAACGCGGTGATCAGATAGCCAGCCAGCGTTTCAAAGGTGTCGATATCGGCCTGGCTAAAGCGGAAACTGTGACTATCTTGAAAGTCTAAGACCCCTAACAACGTGCCCCGCGAAATCAAAGGAATAGCCACCTCGGAATTGGTTTGCGGCAGCAGCGGGTGCGCCCAAAAATTTTCTTCGATATCGGCATCGTGAACGATGGTAATTTGGTGGGTGCGGGCAGCCCGGGCAATAACGCTTTGCGGATGATCGAGCGGAATATCGAGATTGTCTTTTTCGGATAAATTTTGCATACATGTGCCTGAACCGGCACGCAAAATAAGCTGTTCGGTTTCTTCTTTGAGCAAAAAGACATGCACTTGATACAGGTTGAACCGCGTTTGCAGCAGGGTGGCTGCTTCATGCAGCAGGCGCTCCAGATGGGTGCTGACCTTTGAAAGTTCACTTACAGCTGAGATAACACCCTGGCTTACTTCCAGTTCGTGGGTGCGCTCTTCCAGGCCGGTAAGCAGCTTGCCGACCTGTTCGGCCATGGTGTTGAAACTGGCAGCCAACACCCCAATCTCATCGGCGGTCTGAATGCGGGAGCGGGCTTCAAGCTCGCCGGTGGTAAACTCAGTGACGGTTTCCGTTAAATCGACCAAGGGGCGGGCCAGCAGATTGCCGATAACAAAGGCAACTGCGGCTACGCCACCGGCAATGGCGATAGCGAGAAAAAGCGCGGTGCGCGTTTGGTTTTGGATGGGGGCCAGGAAAACTTCTTGTGGTTGAACAAAAACCACCGACCAGGGTTGAGTTTCCAGCTCGGCCAGTGCCGCCGAGTACAAACGGCTGTCTATAGCCCCAATTTGGGTGGTAAAAAAGGGGCTAAGACTGCGATTGGTGACGCCTGCTTCAAAATTGGGGAGATTGGTTGAAAGTTCTTCAATTGGCCGATTAGGCAGCCTTCCGGCCAGTTGAAGCGACGCAACCCGATCGGGTTGGAGGGGAACGAGCGATTTAAATATCATATCTGCGTTGCGACCGTGGGCCAGCCGAACGTGATTTTCATCCAGCAAAATGGCGTATGATTCCGGGCCAACAAGCTCATTGTTGCGTACAATGAGGGGCTGCAAAATTGAGGCTTTGTAACGAACCCGTAAAATACCGACAGTTTCATCTTGGGGGCTGCTGCGCACGGGGGCGCTAAAGTAAATAGACGACTCGCCGGTTGTGGGCGAAAAATGTACAGGCGTAACAAACGGCAGCCCTGTGACCAGTGGGCGTTGAAAGTAATCGCGTGATGCTTTATTCTGGCCGATGTCTGCCTCGTAGGTGTCCATAACGTCGTTGCCGCTCAGGTCGATGAGGGCATAGGACGAGATGAACAGCCGGTCTCGGCGGCTGAGGGCGTGCAGGATAGCCGCAATCTCATCCTCTTCGGGGCTGTCGACGCGCTGTTCAGGCGTCAGGTTAAGGTATTCGACAAAAGCCGGTAGTTGAGCTTCGGTGTTGATATTATCGAGATTTGAGTTGATGAAGGTGTCGATGCTGGCCGCAGTTTGTTTGGCCCCAGCCGAAAGAGCCTGGTTGGCATCGTTGACCAAAGCTCTGCGCGTGTAATTGCCGTTAAGCAAGGCCAGTAAACCCAAAGGCACCAATGACACGGTTAAAAAGCCCACAATAAGTTTAGTGGGCAGATTAAACGACGAAAACTGACTGATGGCTAGCAGGCTGTAAGCCACAATAATAATGCCGCCCAGGGTAATAACAATATTTTGCATGGCCGGAAAGTTTAACTGGGTAGGAACCGAAATGAGATCGAGCAGACCGGCAGCACTGGCAAAAAGGACGCTGATAAAGAGCAGAGGGTTAAACTCTTTGGGCGAGAGTATCTGTGGAGTAATAATCAGCACGACCAAAATAAGACCTAAACCGACAATTAGGCCAAAACCGGCAATAAACAGAGGAGAAATAACCACATTGAGATAAGAAACGCCGATTAAAACCTTTATCGCCCGCCGGGGTTGATTATTTTTAGATAAGAGTACGCAGTAACCGGCCGTAAATGCGACCACAGCTCCCAAACCGGCGATGACAAACATTTGCCAGTGGTGACTCTGGATGGCTAAATACAGCTCTCCTAAAAAAGCAATGCTGGCCATCACAAAAAATATAAGCGTGATTCGAATAGCGTTGCGAATCTCGGCCGTGGAGTGTGTTAGCGGGATAGGTTGGCGCGCTTCTTTTTTTATGTCCAACGTAATAGGGCCGCTTTCTTTCAAAACTCTTCAGGACTAACGTATTGAGCCACCAGGTTGCTAACTTGTTGCAGCAATGCCTCTTGGCTGTAAGCCCCTTTTTGCAATATCTGTTCAACCCGCCCGCTAAGCTGAAGGCGTTCTTCTAAGGTGAGGTCAAGGGCGGTAATAACAACAACCGGAATAGATTGCCAATCAGGGTTGCGGCGCATTTCAGTGATAAATTGAAAGCCATCGACTTCGGGCATCATCAGATCGAGCAGTACCAGCTCGGGCCGGTTATTTTCCATTTGCTCGATGCCGATACGCCCATTTTCGGCTTCGTGAACTATCCAGCGCTCTTTTTCAAGCGTGCGCCGTACCATCTCGCGGGTGGCGTCGTCGTCTTCTACCACCAAAATAGAGCAGGGCGGCTGAAGACAGCGATAGCGTTGCAACGTCTTAATGAGCCGGTCGCGGTCGATGGGTTTGGTCAGATAATCGGATGCGCCCAGAGCATAACCAATATTTTTGTCATCAACCATGGTCAGCATAACGACCGGTATATCGGCCAGCTCCGGATCTGATTTGAGGCGAGTCAACACGGCCCAGCCATCGAGGCCGGGCATCATCACATCGAGTGTAATGGCTACCGGCTTAAGCTCACGAGCCAGTTGGATGCCAATATCGCCAGCTGAAGCGGTAACCACGCCAAAACCCTCTCTGCTTAAAAAGCGCTGCATTAAATCGCGCACCGAAGCATCGTCGTCAATAACCAGCACCACGTTGGGATCGCCCGGTACGATAACCCGTGAACTCTCGACGTGGCGGTTCGCATCAGGTGGCATGACCATTTTGATGTCGGGGCTGTCAACGCGGGCCGGTAGTTGAATGGTAAAAACTGAGCCTTTGTCAGTTTCGCTCTCGACAAAAATCATGCCGCCCATCATCTGGCAAAATCGACGGCTAATCGCCAAACCCAAGCCGGTGCCCCCGTATTTGCGCGTAGTCGATG
>JAGRBY010000654.1 GCA_020433835.1 Anaerolineae bacterium
ACATAGTTACCCCCGCAGATGCCCTCAGTTTAACACAACTTATCATTGATTGCAATGTATCCTTGCTGTCCACTATAGCGCATGTTATAATTCCCGCCACGGTTCGACATTGTCTGTTAAACCTCTAAAAATTAGAAAACGCATAAAAACAGCGCATGATAAATTGGTTAAAACGCCTTATTCTCTTGGTCATGCTTACCGCCCTGGCCATTGTCGGGGTTTCTCCCCACCTGACCGCCTTAACGCCGGCCCTTGCTTATCAAATTGACCAATCTGACATTCCACAAATCGAAGCCATCTATAATTTTGGCGTACCGGCCGGTAATGGTGCAACGCCCAGACATTTGGCCTTAAACAGCAAAGACGGTCTCGTTTATATCTTAAACGGAGGCTTACCCAGTCTGGCCGAAGGAAACGGCCTGAGTGTGTTCGACATCGCCACCGGCGAAATTATCGAGCACACCACCCTTAACGAAGGCAACAACGAGCCGCTTAGTCTTCAATTTGATCCGGCCAGCGGTTTTATCTATGCCCTCTGGCGAGAAACGCTCGACGACAGCCCGACCACGCTCGGCGTAATCGACAGCCAATCGCTGGAAATCAAGCAAGTTATCACCGGCGTTAAAGCGATGGCCGTAGCTGAGAATATGCTCTACACCGCCACCGAGGATCAGTTGACCCGCTTTAATGCCAGCACCGGCCTGCTAACCGAAAGCTGGGAACGCGAGCTGTCATCCGCAACACCCGGCCCGCTGGCCGTCGACCAGGCCAACGACCGTCTTTATTTCGCCCGCTCAACCCAGGGCGTCTGGAGCCTCGATATCTTCGAAGCTGAAACGCTCGAGCCGATTGTATCCTACCCCGCCGAAGGCCAAATTCTCAAGATATTCCCAACGCCCACCACCGACGAGGTTATCCTGATTGTCAACATCAACGAATTTATGGTCATTTACCGCCTAACGCTCGACGGCGAACTGGCCGATTTTCCCTTTGAAATCGGCCCCCGTTACGGAGCCACCGGCATCGCTATGGCCCCCGATGAGAGCGCCCTTTATTTCAGCAAAGGCCAGCCCGCCCCGGCCAACCTGTCCGAAACCGACAACAGCGGCCCGGCTTTGGGTGGATTGACCGTCGATACGCTCCTGCCGCTCGACGATATCCCGCTGCTGACCACCTTTGACGCGATTGTCGTTGACGCCGACACCAAGCAGGCTTTTGCCCTGTATCCTTTCGATGATATCCTCTACCAGATCGATCTGGAAGAGGCTGCGTACACCATCGTCAAAACCGCCATCGAACTCAAGGATGTTCTGCTCGATGCCGCCCAGGAGCGCATTTTTGTCTCCGACACGGCCAACCGCATCCGCATACTCGACAGCGACACCCTGGAGGTACTGGACGAAACAACATTAACCGGCAACACCGTCGATTACGGTTTCGAGCGCGGTCGCGGCTCCGGCCAACTCGCGCTTGATGCCGAACGCGAACGGCTCTACGTTAGCGGTTATCCGGCCACCGTCGTCGACAGCAACGAACTTGTTGAGTTAGCCACCTTGGATCAGGGCGGCCAAGTCGTCCCCAACCCCACGACCGACGACATCTACCTGACCAACTGTGGTATTACCATTCTGGAGGCCGATACCCTTAGCGGCGAAACGCTCATTCCCGGCTCCGGCCCGGTCGATCACGCTCCCGTGCCCGTCCCTGATCCCTGTGTTGTTTCCAGCCGGCTCGATGCCGAAAATCAATGGCTCTACGGCATCGTCTCTAACCGGGTGTCCGGCTCCAACGCCGGGACTTATCTACAGGTCTATGATAACCTGGCGCTTGAACCGACGCGCGTTTTCACCGACCCGGAGATTAGTATTCGCGACACCGAGCCGGACGAAAGCCATGCGCGTGCTTTTATCACCTATGTCCGCGAAAGCCATCGCCGTCTCCGCACCCTCGATATGACCGCATCGCCCGTGCCGACCTACGTTAACCAACTTTTGGGCGTTCACGGCGATGTGCGCTACGATCTCGACGCCGACCGGCTTTACCTGAGCGATGTCGATCAGGCGCGTTTGCTCACCCTCGATGCCGACAGCCTCAACGTGCTGGGTGAAACGCGCCTGCCGCCCCACCGCAGCTATCGCCTGGTCGAAATCGACCCCGACAACCAACGGCTGTTTCTGATTGGCCTGGGCGGAGAGCTGTTGGTCGCGGCCCCCGGCAGCACGCCCGATGCCGCGATCGAGGCGATGGTTGCGCCGGAACCGGAGGAGCCTCATCTGCCCGACGGCAGCGTCTTGGCGGTTGACTTTAGCGATAAAACAACCGTTGCCCGCATCGAATCCAGCGTTACCGAGTTTACCTACAGCACTCGCCTCTACATGAGCGATGACGACGGCAAAAACTGGGCCGACCTCAGCACAACTCTGCCCCAGCTTCCGGTCAGTGCTGTGGCGCTCTCGCCCGATTTTGAAACTGACCAGACGATCTTTGTCGGCTTGCTATCGCCCGGCCAAACAGGCGGGCTGTACAAATCGACTGATGGGGGGCAAAGCTGGCAGGCAGCGATGAACGGGCTGCGCGATGTGTGGGTTGAGGCGCTCACCATCTCGCCCAACTTTAGCGACGATCAGCTTATCTTTGCCCGCACCACCTACGGCGGCCTGCATCAATCGCTTGACGGCGGCAAAAGCTGGACAGCCTTAGCCGAGCTGTCTCCCTCAGATCTGTTTCCGGCGGCCAGTGCCGCCAACCCGGTTGCCTTCAGCGACAATGGAACCATCCTGGCAAGCCAATCGCTGCCCGATGTTGTGGAAGGCGTGTTTCTATCAACCCTGCAATCCGACGGCACCCTTTCGGAGTGGCTGCCCGTGCTGGATGTTCCGGCTGAACTGCTGGCCCTCAGCCCGGAAGGTGATGTCGCTTTGGCCTTTGCCAACGGCCTGTGGCGCTCGACCGACGGCGGTTTAACCTGGGAGGCCGGCGGCCAGGGTTTGGTCGGCATTGATAACCTGACACCCGTCACCATCCTTTTCTCGCCCAATTTTGAGGATAACCAAACGGTCTACTTCTTCTTTCGCGATACCTCCAGCGGGGCCACCAGCTTGCTCTTCCGTTCCACCGACGCCGGACAAACGTGGCAGCCCTGGCAAAAGCCGTTTATGGGCCGTAACTTCGCCAGCGCCGCCTTTGCCCCTGACGGCGACTTTATCTTTGGCGAAGAAAACGGCGACCTGGCCCGATTATCGACCACCGCGCTGGTTTGGACCACGCCGCAGCCGGCCCCCAAAAATATACCTGTCGATGATCTGGTTGCATCGCCCGATTATGAAAACGATGAGACACTCTTTTTCGTTAACAGTCGGCAAGGCTTGTATAAAACCACCGACGGCGGCCAAAGCTGGGAGCAAACCCCAATGCCGGTTCGTGGCACCGGTACCGGCTTGACCCATTACGATCTGGCGGTGTCGCCCAACTTTGCCGATGATGAAACGCTCTACGTGGCTACGGGCCGCAGCTTACACCGCTCGACCGACGGCGGCGACTCCTGGCAGCAAGTGCCGCTGGATACCGGCTCCACCACCGAGCACCTTACCTTTCAGGCCCAGCAGGTGGCTTTCTCACCTAAATTTGCCGATGATAAAACACTTTACGCCGCTACCGCCCAGGCCGTCTATCGCTCAACCGACGGCGGCGACACCTGGGTTGAGGTCTTGGGCCAGGAAGAAGGCAGCAGCACCACCGATCTGCTGGCGGTCGGGCCTGTTGGCGAAACCGTCTACGCCCGCTTCGGCTACAGCCGCAGCCTCTTTATCAGCACCACCGGCGGCGACACCTGGCAGGTTCAAACCACGCCCGATGAATATTTTACCGTTGTATCCGGCGCGGTTGGCCCGGATAAGACACTCTCGATTGCCCTGGAGTTCGACAACCGGCTGCTGCAATCCGACCCGCAGGCGCAGGGCTGGCAAACTGCCGTTACTCCAAAGGAACTCACCAGCCTGACCACGGTGTCCACGGCCCCCGACGGTACCCTATGGGTTGGCGGTGACAGCGGCATTTTCTACAGCGATGACAACGGCCAAAGCTGGCAGCCCGCCACCGACGAAGGACTGCCGCCCGACAGTACCATCACCCATTT
>JAGRBY010000655.1 GCA_020433835.1 Anaerolineae bacterium
TTCGATCACGGCGCTGACTCTCAATATGCGGGTGACCGATTTGGGGGGGACGCTGCCCTACGAGCAGACCGTTGCTTACGAAATCGAGCTAAAGAATAACAGTTCTATCGTGGCCTCGGCGGTGTCGCTAACTGACACGCTGCCCGGTGAGGTAAGCTTTAAAGATTGGGTGCAGCAGAGTGGCGCTAGCTATGGCTCCGGGGCTGTTACCTGGGGGCCGCAGGATATCGCCGGCGGCCAAACGGTCAAGATTGTGTTTACCGTCGATATCAACGCGGCGTCGGGAACTGCCATTAACAACACCGCCAGTTTTACCAGCAGCAACGCCGGTTCCGGCTCTGCCGCCGACTCCTTTGTCGCCGGTCAGCCGCCGGAGCGCCTTGTTTTTCTGCCGGTGATTATGCAGTAGTAGGCAGAGAGAATTTTAGCTATCTGTAGACCGTAGCACCCTAAAATCTATTGCCAGGCTGTATCAAAGGGTGCTGCGGTCTATTGCTTTTGCGTTATCTTTTTTGAGAGGAGTCTGGCCAGCTTACGGGCGAATGTAATAATATATTCATCTTCCGGAAATACGATGATATTCTCTTTGTGTAGTGAACTCTGCTGCAGTTTCATGGATGAAATTGCAGCTTGTTGCCCCACTACAAATATGGCTTGGTTGAAATGCGCTTGCTCAATAAATTTTTGCACGCGAGGGTCATTGTTGAGACGGTTGCTCCAGCGCGATAAAGAAGGAATAATCATACATAGCGTGGAAGGGGCTAAAGGTAAAGCTTGATCAAGGGTAAGATCGGGTACCAGAACCAAACCATGAGCGCCGCCGGTGTTATGCATGGTTAGCCCAACAACTTTAACCAGTAACCCTGCATCGCGAAGGATAGTGACAAAAATAGAGGCTATTTTTTCGTCAAAGCCCTCGCTCCACAAAACAAAGACATAGATCATAAGTGTGTATCTCAAATACTAAATTAATTTGATGTCAGTATAGCCAAAAAGGCCTACGTCTACCTCTTACTAATCTCCTGTTGATCTCTCATCAATCTCTCACTATCTCTCCTGGGACTATAATAGGTATTGTTTTTTTCTTACGGCTATGTTATGCTAGAGCCAGTTATTAACCCCCTAGATTTAGCAAAAAATACGCAATGGATATTGAAAACTTTCTTTCAAAACTCCAAACCGATATTCATAGTGCTCTTAAATCGTGGCATGACTCTCAAATCGTCTCTAGCCCTCTTAATTACTTGCAACTTTATCGGCAAGCTACCGTGGGCGACAGCATGAGTATCCGCCGTGCCACCAATGAAATCCTTTTAGATGCACTTGAAATTTTAGCCTTTGAGCATGAAGATAGCGCAAATTTACTGCGCTATCATTTTTTAGATGGTATGCTTATGCATGCTATCGCTAATCGGTTGAATGTTGGGCAATCAACGGCTTATCGCAAGCAGCAAGAAGCGCTTTATCAACTGGCCCTTATTATCCAGACTAAAGAGGAACAAGCCCGAATTGATTATCAGACTCGATTAGAAAAGCGACTGCGCTTACCCTCCCAACCCCGTTTATTTGGGGTGGACGCAAGGCTCAACAAGTTGCTTGAAGAGTTAATCGCACCGGCAACGTCATGGCTAATCTCTATTGAAGGCATGGGTGGAATTGGCAAAACAGCCTTAGTGAATGCCGTTATTCGCCGTCCGGAGCTGATTACGGAGTTTTACGATGTTGCCTGGGTCAGTGCCAAAAGGCGAGCGTTTTTTCCGGGGATGGGGCTTGAGAACGAAAACTCACCAGCCCTTACCGTAGAAACACTGATTGATACATTATTAGAGCAGTTTGAGCAGACGGCGGTCCTGACCCAATCTCCTAAGGCAAAGCGAATTGCCTTGATCCAATTGTTGAAACAAGCACCTTATTTGGTTGTAATCGACAATTTGGAAACTCTGGTTGATTATCAAACGCTGCTGCCGGTGTTGTGGGAAGTAGCCAACCCCAGTAAAGTGATATTAACCAGCCGCCACAGCCTGCGAGCCTATCCCGATGTCTCTTGTATTACGCTGAATCCTCTTGGTCAAGCGGATACTTTTTCGTTGATTCGCTACGAGGCGACGATGCGGGGTTTGCCTATGCTGGCCAATGCCACCGATGCTGATCTTGAGCGCATTTATCAGGTGGTAGGGGGAAACCCATTGGCCCTCAAGTTGGTGGCCGGTCAAACCGCCTTCTTACCCTTGTCACAAGTGCTTGATAATCTCAAAGAAGCCAGGGGCAAAAACATCACCGAACTCTATACCTATATTTATTGGCAAGACTGGGACATGCTGGCCGATACAGCCCAACAAACATTACTGGTTATGCCTTTGGCCCAGGAAGGCGATTTAAGGCAACTGTTAGCCTTAAGCCAACTTGAACCCCACGAACTTCATGACGCGCTTCAGCAGTTGGCCACCCTATCTCTGGTACAGGTAGAAGGCGATCTTGAGCATCGCCGTTACTCCATTCATCGTTTAACTGAAACATTTTTACTGAACGAGGCAATCCGTTGGCAAGCATCTGTTTGACCGATCAGCACCGGCGAACGGAGTTTTTTCACGAAACTATTCTCATCAACCTCTCTTATTGGCTTAATTGGTTGGATGACGTTAAAGATGCCGATTTTATTGCATCCAGCCACGAACGCAACGGGATTATCCGGGCCATCTCATATGCACTTAACCTGGGAGAGAAAGCCTGGCCATTGGCCTGCCAACTTATCACCACGTTTTCCCCCTATATCGAGCGATCGGGACATTGGGAAATATGGAGCAAAGTGGTCACCCAGGCCATTGCTGTAGCCGATAGCGTCGGCGACATATCTGGCATAGCTGACCTTTCACCCCTATTAGCCCGTTTGTTATTTTGGCAGAGCCGATTCCACGAGGCGGTCGTTTACTGCCGGCGGGCTGTTACTTCTGCTCGCCACATTAAAAGTAGCTTTATTGAAGCCAGAACCTATTCTAATTTAGGATATTTCTATACAGAACAGGGCAACTGGCTTCGGGCCGAAGTCTTATGCTGCCATGCCTTGAACCTATTTGACCAGCTTGACCACCATCACGGCCAGGCTCATACGAAAAATCATTTGGGCATCCTCTATATTTGGCGAAGCCAGTGGTCTAAAGCCGAGCATCACCTGAAACAAGCCTGCGATATCTGGCAGGCTATGGGTGATAACAACGGCTTGATGTACGGACTTACCAACCTGGGTTTGCTATTTGTAAAAACCAAACAATCGGAAAAAGCCTTGTTTTACTTAAAGGAAGCACTTTCCTTGGCCGAGGCTACAGGCGAAACCTATCGAATCGGAAATATCTATCTCAATATCGGGCTGGCGTACTATTTGCAAAGCAATTTTCAAGAAGCTGAAACCATTACGCGTCAGGCAGAGAAAATTTTTCAACAACTTGCCAATCAACCGGGACGTATGCATGCCCTAGAAAATTTGGGGATAATTTATCAAGCGCAACAAGATTGGCCCCAAGCCATCACCCATTTAGAGCGTGCTCTGGCCGGTTGGCGTACACTCAATAAAAGACAAGATGAAATTCAAACTATTGTCCACCTGGCCACATGTGAGTTGAATAAAGGCAATCAGGATCAGGCCGTTTTGTGGATCAATAAAAGCAAGCAGTTGTGCCATCAATACCCTCAATATCGCCAATATTATCAGCTACCTGATCAGTTAGAAGATATCAGCCGTCGCTTATTCAAGAATGGGTCACAAAAACCTGGCTGATGTTGTATAAATAAAAAATAGGTTGATGAGGAGCATCCCCTGATCTATCCTTAATCAACGTGAATATGTCTCGCAAAACACAATGTAAAAGCTCTGCTACCGCTTCCGCGTCAGCGCAATCTGCCAGGGGAAAGAATAGCCGTGCCACACAATATCAACCACATCACCCACCATCTGGCGGAAATCGCGGCCGGAATAATTATGAAGATGCTCGGGGTCATTGCCGAAGGCGGTAATGTGCTTGCCGCGCAGAAAATTCGCGCCGCGAAAAAACGGCTCGTGAGGGACACTTAACAGCACATATTCTGAGGAAACACGCGCCAACTCGCGCAGCCCC
>JAGRBY010000656.1 GCA_020433835.1 Anaerolineae bacterium
AATTAGAGACTGGAGATGGCTTAACCCGTTACCAGTTACTATTTACCATTTACCTAAACGCAAATGTGGAAGTTATTTAATTCACGATCCTTAGCGAGCTATTAACCCTTCGCCGCAAAAACATCACAAAAAGGCCGCAAAAACTTCCGCTCCGGCGACCAATCGGCAACAGCAAAGACAACATCCGAGAATGCTCCGCTAAAATCGATCTCTAGAGCCTGCCGAAAATCCATCGCCGTGCGATGCGGATCATTGGCAAACGCTCCACAGCCCCATGCGCCCAACACCAGCGCCGAATAGCCATATGCCCGCGCAATAGCAAGCACGCGCTGAATCCGCTTCTGCAAAAGATCGCCTGACTGCGGTTGGCCAATAACAGGCGTATACGGAGCCGCACAGGTCAGGAAACTCAGCAGCCACGGTTGAGGCAGCGCTGTCCCATCATCGCTGCGATAGATGGGCACGTCGGGCGAATAGATCGCCCAATCCGAAGATGCGTGCGGAGCGTGTTGGCGATGCTCCCGGTACATCGGATCGCCGACAAGAGTCTCATACAGGGCGCTGGCTCGACACAAAGCCTCCTCCTGCGCTCTGGCCCCCCGCAGAAAACCGCCGCCCGGCTCGACACCGTTGGCGAAATTGAGGGCCAGTGGTCGCAATCCGCGCTCAACAAGACGCTGTGACGCGCTCAGCGTGGTCTCGTTGGTAACCTGGACGGTTGTTTCTGGAAAGGTGACGCGCTCCCGACTCGGCAGTGTCGCATCGGGGGCAACGCTCCGCTTGGCCGCACGGGCCGCTTCCACCGCATCGAGCCAATCAACCTCTTGACCGGCCGGGGTGACATAGCGACCTGTCCGGCTCGCTTCCATCGTCGACCGCGCCTGTTCAGCCGCCACGTACACCGGAATACTTAACTCCTGCTGTCGCGATGCAGCCATCGCCTCAGAATCGAGGCAAGGCAATATATGTAGTTTACGCATTCTTTTCCCTAATCCTATTGCTTCCTTATGATAAAAGAATAATGTTGTTAAACACCAACGAACTTCACTTCACCATCCACAATTAATTATTCACCATTCACAATTCGTTCTTACAACAGCAACATCTTTCTCATGTAAACAGTCTACCGGGTTCTTATCCAATACCCCAGGTATCCACCCAACAGCGCCAACCCCATCGCACCCCCACCCATCAACAAAACTTGCGCGGTCGGTTGCTGGCCGGCGACTGGCCCCCGGCTTATGCGCGAACCCAATTCAAGCAGCATCAATAAAACAGCACCCCAACTGCACAGGGCAGATAAGGGCCAATACTTGGATAAAGCCCCCACCCCGGCACTCCCGGCCAGAAATATGACGACCAAAATGAGCGTGCCGATGATGCTCGCGTCGGCAAATAAGCCAAAAGCACTAAGATAACCCATAATCAATATTAAAAGGATAATACCAACCCAACGCATATATTTCACGAAATTTCGTCTCCATCGAATGAATGCTAATTCCTGCCTCCTAATCCATAACCCGAACGAGCCGGAACCAAAAAGAGAAATCATCCACGAAGAAACACAAAGGAACACAAAGTTTTTATTAGTGTAACTTAGCGTCCTTCGTGGATCGATTTTTTGCCAAAAAAGCCAGAAGTGGCTTGGTTAGAAACTAACAATTGTCCAAGACTATGCCTGGAAAATAAGGCCCCATGGGGCAATTGACAAAGAACGGATTACAAGGGCAAGTAAATTGTAAATTGTGAATAATTAATGGTGAATGGTTTTTACTTCACAAGTAATTATTCACAATTTCTTTTTGTCACCTTATCGACAATCTTTTGTCGATGTCCATCCCTTAGTGCCTACAGATAGTGCTCGTATTCCACTACCCTCGATAAAAGGCGATCACCTAAATACATACTGGCGCTATTCAGAGCGGTGTGTATCTTGATCGCTTCTTCCCGATACCGGGCTATCTTCTCTTTTGTCCAAAAATGCGGCGGCGGAGCCAGGTTGGTGATCCTATCGGCCAGCTTAACCATCCAGACTTCCGGTGGCTGCTGCTGGATTCTCTGCAAACTATCCTGCATCTGCGCTGCTTTGGCTTGCGAACGGTCCTGTAGCGCTTGGCCTATCGTCTCATCTTTGGTCAACGCCAAGACGCCTTGCGCTACCTTCGGGCCAAACTCGGTCTCGACCTGTTCATAATCCCGGTCTGTATCTTCAATAATATCGTGCAAAAGCGCACACTGAACCGCTAAATTGCCGTCTCGCTCTGTTTCGATTGCCAGCGCCGCCAAGATTTCCATACTCACCAGGCTTACGTGCATTAGATAGGGCAAGTTCGTACCCGGCACGGTCTGACCCTGATGCGCTTCTGCCGCAAATCGATAGGCTTTGATATATGCGCTTTGGTGCCAATTGTTCTGCATAGTTACCCTCCGGTTGTACGTTTATTATCACATAAACCGGAGTCGTTATCAATAGGGGTAGCGAGTAATCGACGTTCCCCTTACTCCCTACTCCTGTTATTTACATCACCGGATTCAGCACAAAATACACAATAAAAACGGCCACGGAAATAATGGTGTGGATGGTCAATACGTTATTGATATACTGTTTTTCATCGATACTCAGGTTTGAACTTGTATAGAGGGGGACAATAAAGGGGGGTGGTAAAATAAGAAGCGTGAACAACGCTGTCTCAAACAACCTATCCAACTGTAAGAACCCTCGAATTAGATAGATATTCACAATGAAAGCCAGGGGGATCAAAATACCGAGACGAATGATAACGATAAGCAGCGCATCGCCCAAGCCGGCGCGATTGATTTTGATGCCGTAGCCCACGATAATCAAGATCAGCGGAACCGTGAGATTGCCCAGAAATTCAAAAACGGTCATCAACGCGCCCGTTATCGGCAACTGATAAAGCACTGCTTGCAGCCCCAAGATATTGAAAAGAATCCCGGCCAAGATAGCGATAACGACCGGGGCTGATAAGAAAGACCGGACGATCTCTGTGGCGTTTTGCACCCCATCGCGTTTGATCAAAAGTAAGGGCAGAAACACGAACCAAATGAAAATCTCGTGTCCCAAATCCGCCACAGCGATATAACCAATCTTCTCCAGGCCATAGGCCGCCCCAAAAAGGCTAATCCCTAACATACCATACTCAAAGCCGGTGGTTAGATAGGGAAAGTAGGTATAGCGAATATTCAATTGTCTTCTGATGATGTTGCCCAGCAGAAACAGCAAAATGCAGAGCACAAATGTAAAACCGAAAATGACAAAATAGGCCGATTTCAGTTCAACATTCAAAAATGAAACGAAAAGTACCGCCGGCAGCGCCAGGTTGACAACAATCTTGCGTAGCTCATCAATAGTTGTCTCACCCAAAAAATGCCGGTAGCGAGTCCAATACCCTAAAGAAATAAGAAGTAGAATAGGTAGAACCTGGTTGAGAATTTGAATAGCCTGTTCCATATTCACCTGAATGTGATAGGAGTTACGCAGTTGGGTGTATTGAACAAGGTGACAGTCACTTTTTTATTAAAATGCGTGTCCAGTTGGCCCAAAAAAGTCGGTTTATCACATTGAAGTGACTGTCACCTTTTGAACTGCGTAACTCATATGTGTTTATAAAATTTTTACGTCAAAAGTTCCCGTTCCCCATTCTAAACCAACATACCCATCTCGTCACCCGCCAGGAGGCTAGGTTGTCGTTATCTTACGCTGCTGCTGTAAATGCTATCCGTTTGTCTGAAAACCCTCTGAACACACTAAGATCATTAAACTCCTGTAAACTCTAACAGTTATAGATATGCTGCCTCAAAATCTACACAATTGCCCCCCAAAGGTATTTACTCAGCAGGCGAGGTGGCTGGCACTTAGTCGCGGTAAGTGTAGCATTAAATACCTCGCAATGTTCTCTATTTGAGCAAATGTGCCAGTCACCTGAGTAGTTACCCCCAAAAAGTACTATCGGGCAAATGATTAAGTACCTATGCCCCTATCCAAGGTGTTCCATATTCACTATCATAGAGATAAGACCTTAACACGACCGGCAACCCGAAAGATCGAACTTGTATTATTTTTACTTTCATGTTCAACAGGAGCTA
>JAGRBY010000657.1 GCA_020433835.1 Anaerolineae bacterium
GGCGAGTACGTCCCGATTTTTGGTGGCGCGACCGATGAAGAACCGGCGGCTGAAGCCACCGAAGAAGCCATGGCCGCTGAAGCTACTGATGAAGCGATGGCCGAAGCCACCGAAGAAGCGATGGCTGAAGGCGAAGCGATGGCTATGCCGGAATGTACAGAACTGATCCCGGTCAACTTGCAGTTGCAATGGGTTGCCCAATCACAATTTGCCGGTTACTACGCCGCCGTGGCCGAAGGATTCTATGAAGACTTCTGCCTGGATGTGACCATCCTTGAAGGTGCGGTTGATATTGTACCGCAGCAAGTTGTTGCTTCCGGTCAAGCCCAGTTTGGTATCGCCTGGGTGCCGAAAGTGCTCGCTTCCCGCGCAGAAGGCGCTAACCTGGTCAACATCGGCCAGGTCTTCCAGCGCAGCGGTACGCTTGAAGTCTCCTGGGCCGACAACCCCGTTCCCACCGTTGCCGATATGGCCGGTAAGCGCATTGGGACCTGGGGCTTTGGCAACGAACACGAACTGTTCGCCGCTATGCGCCTGGAAGGTATCGACCCCAACAGCCCTGATGATGTTAAAATCATTCAGCAGAGCTTCGATATGCTAGCCTTGCTCAACCGCGAACTCGATGCGGCCGAAGCAATGACCTACAACGAATATGCCCAAGTTTTGGAAGCCGTCAACCCTGACACCGGCGAACTGTACCAACCGGAAGACCTGGTTGTTATCAATTTCAACGAAGTCGGCACGGCTATGCTCCAAGACCACATCTTTGTTGATGGTGACTGGCTGGCCGAAGAAGGCAACGAAGAGATGGCGGTCAACTTCCTGGCTGCTTCCTTTATGGGCTGGCAGTTCTGCCGCGACAACTTCGATGCCTGCGTTGGGCACGTGCTCGATGCCGGTCCGACGCTGGGTGAAAGCCATATGCGATGGCAGTTGAACGAAATCAACAAACTGATTTGGCCCTCGCCCGCCGGCATCGGCATTATGGATGAAGCCCTGTGGGATCAAACCGTGGCAGTGTCTGTTGACGGCGGTGTTATCAGCGAGCCGCCCACCGACGCCTACCGCACCGACCTGGCCTTAGAAGCCCACAAATACCTGAGTGGCGATGTGACCGGTGAGGAATATTCGCCCATCACCGTTGAATTGCTTGAAGGTGGCGAGTAAGCAAGATTGCTGATGGCTTCTTTAAGGAAGCCCTGAAGATGTAAGAGTCAGAGGGTGTTCCACACAAGCGGAGCACCCTCTGATTTATTTCTTAACTATTCAACTGTAAGACTTAACGGGCGCAAATCAGGCTAAGACTGAGGCTAAGCAGACAAATTCAGGTTAAGCTGCCCCGTCCTCAAGAAATCGGCTCGTTTTCTCTGCTTTTTCTTCGCCTTCGCCTTAGCCTCAGCCTCATTTACGCCAAGTAGTTTGCGGCTGAATAGTTACTTCCGTATTACGCTTTATCGCTCTGTAAAAAATTATCACTATCGAGGAGGTTCACCCTATGACCCGCATTATTAAAGGCGCTTTGCTCCAGGCTACCTGGGCAGGCGACAAAGACAGTATGATCGACAAACACATCGATTACGCCCGCAAGGCCGCCGAGCAGGGCGCACAAATTATGTGCTTTCAAGAACTGTTCTACGGCCCCTATTTCTGCCAGGTACAAGACCGCCAATATTACAGCTACACCGAACCCATTCACGATGGCCCCACCACCGAGAAAATGCAAAAGCTGGCCGCAGAAACCAAAATGGTTTTGGTTGTGCCGATGTACGAAGAAGACGGCACCGGCATCTACTACAACACCGCTGCCGTCATCGACGCCGACGGAACCTACCTGGGCAAATACCGCAAAACCCACATTCCCCATCTGGAAGGCTTCTGGGAGAAGTTCTATTTTCGCCCCGGCAATCTGGGCTACCCCGTGTTCAACACCGCCATCGGTAAAGTGGGCGTGTACATCTGCTACGACCGTCACTTCCCGGAAGGCGCACGGATGTTGGGCCTCAACGGCGCAGAGATCGTCTTCATCCCCTCAGCAACATCGCGCGGACTGTCGCAGCATCTGTGGCGCATCGAGCAAACCAGCCACGCCATTGCCAACGGTTACTACGTCGGCACCATCAACCGCGTCGGCATCGAGCAAGAGATCGGCCCCGATGATTTCTACGGCGAAAGTTACTTCTGCGATCCGCGTGGTCAATTTGTCGGCGACGTAGGCAGCGCCTATGATGAGGAATTGATTATCCGTGAGTTTGATTTAGACCTCATCAAAGAGGTACGCGATACCTGGCAGTTCTACCGCGATCGCCGGCCGGACATGTACGACAAAATTGTGGGGGCGTAAGCCATACAAAAAGAGACCATAGGGTGAAAGAATAGGTTGCTTTGCATTGTTTCATTCTACTGGTTTGTAGATTTGTCTAATTGAAAGGGTAAACAAATATGACTACACTGATAAAAAATGGCACGATCGTCACTGCCGGCGATACGTTTCAGGCCGATGTTGTCATTGACGGTGAGCAAGTGGCGCTGATGGGCAAAAATCTGCCGGATGACGGTCACGATGAAGTCATCGACGCCACGGGGCTGCTGCTGCTGCCCGGCGGCATCGATGTTCATACCCATTTGGAGCTGCCGTTCGGCGGCACCGTCTCATCGGACGATTTTTTCACCGGCCATCGCGGTGCGGCCTTCGGCGGCACAACCACCCACATCGACTTTGTTATCCAACCCATCGGCGGCAGCTTGAAAGAAGGGGTTGAAGCCTGGCACCAAAAGGCCGAAGGCAAAGCCTGCATCGACTACGGCTTCCACATCGCCATTACCGATTTGCGCGATGACGTTATGGCCGAGATTCCGTCGATGCTCGATGAAGGGATCACCAGCTTAAAGCTGTTTATGGCCTACAAAGGGCTGTTCCAGGTTGATGACACCACCCTCTATCGGGCCATGATTACCGCCGCCGAAAACGGGATGCTGGTAATGGTTCATGCCGAAAATGGCGATGTTATTGTCGAGCGGCGCAGCAAGCTGCTGGCTGAAGGAAAAACCGCCCCCCAATATCACGCCATAGCCCAACCGGCGCTGGTTGAAGCCGAAGCCACCAACCGGGCCGTAACGCTGGCGGGGATCGCCCAGGCACCGCTGTACGTGGTTCACATGACCTGTGAAGAGTCGCTTGAGCCGCTGGCTTTGGGCCGCGCCAAAGGCTTCCCGGTAATGGGGGAGACCTGCACCCAATACATGTTTGTCTTTGAAAAGGATCTGGCCCGGCCCAACTACGAGGGCGCTAAATTTATCTGCTCGCCGCCGGTGCGCCAGCCCAAGGACGCGCCCTTTTTGTGGCAGGCGCTGGCCGATAACACCCTGCAAGCGGTCTCAACCGACCACTGCCCCTTCTGGTTTGAGGGCGGCGTGAACGGCCGTATTCCCGGCAAAGAGTTGGGCAAGCCCAGCTTCGACAAAATACCCAACGGTATGCCCGGTATCGAAGACCGCATGCCGGTGATGTGGCATAACGGCGTCAACGCCGGTCGCTACAGCGCCAACCGCTTTGTGGAGATCACCGCCACCAACCCGGCCAAAATCTTCGGCCTCTACCCGCGCAAAGGCACCATCGCCATCGGCTCCGACGCCGACATTGTGCTGTGGGACCCGGAGAAGGAACACACCATCTCCGCCGAAACGCATCACATGAACACCGATTACAACGTCTACGAAGGCATGGAAGTGAAAGGGTGGCCTACCCGCGTGCTGCTGCGCGGCAAGAGCATTGTTGTGGGCGAGGATTGGCACGGCGAAAAGGGCAGCGGTCAGTTTTTACGCCGCCAGCCCAACGGAGCGATTTTGTAAGCACCGGCTTACACACGTAAAAGGTTTATGAGGCGTGGGACAGTCGCACTTGAGACGACACCGGGAATGAAAATATATCGGAGCGACAAAGCTTGCTTTGTCATCCACGCTGGGGTCAAAGGTAACTTTGACGCTCCAGACCACTATTTTCAAGGGAGTCGAACAGTCTCATCTGAGACGACAGCGACAATGAAAACCTTTTAGCCCTCACCCCGTCGCTAACGCGACTCCCCTTTCCCTAAAGGAGAGGGGTTGGG
>JAGRBY010000658.1 GCA_020433835.1 Anaerolineae bacterium
GGCTTCCCTATCTCGGCGCTGCTCAAAGAGGGCGAGCCGACATCGAAGGCCAAGTACGTTCGCTTCCAGACGCTCTACGACCCGGAGCAGTTCCCCGGCCAGAGCGTGGGCTGGTATGAGTGGCCTTACGTAGAAGGGCTGCGCCTGGACGAGGCCATGCACGACCTGGCCATTTTATCGACCGGCCTCTACGGCGATTTCCTCAAGCCCCAAAGTGGCGCACCCATTCGGCTGGTCGTACCCTGGAAGTACGGCTTCAAGAGCATCAAATCCATCGTGAAGATCGACCTGGTCGAGGAGATGCCGACCTCGCTGTGGATGGCCGCCGCCCCCCGCGAGTACGGCTTCTACGCCAACGTCAACCCCGAGGTCAACCACCCGCGCTGGTCGCAGGCCACCGAGCGCCGCATCGGCGAGTTCTCCCGCCGCGAAACGCTCAAGTTCAACGGCTACGAGGAAGAAGTGGCGTCGCTGTACGCCGGTATGGATCTGGCTAAGAACTTCTAACGCCAACGCCTTGCACCGAACACGTTCCAGCTCAAATGAAACGCTTTTAGCCCTCACCCCGTCGCTGGCGCGACTCCCCTCTCCCCAATTGGGAGAGGGGCCGGGGGTGAGGGCCATTTCGGTGGAGCGCGACAGTTCCTACAGGACGACAGCGACAATAAAAATCTAGGAGCGACAAAGCTTGCTTTGTCATCCACGCCGGGATCAAAGTAAACTTTGATGCTCCGCGTCTATAGATACAGTAGAACAAGTCGCTGACTTGTTCCGGCTCAGACAAATCAGCGATTTGTCCTACTAAACTACCCCACCGTCTCCGCCGACAACGCCCGGCGGTTCCGCCACCAATCGACAATAAGATAGATCACCATCCCCAACACCAGCAGGTGCTCGAAGATGGCAAACGGGCGACCGTAGCGGGCCGGGTCCCAATAGCTGACCGGGCTGTGAAAGCGGGTCTGCCAATCGAACGGGAAGAACAGCAGCGGGCCGTCATCGTAATGCAACGGAATATCAATGGCGGTGTGGAGGGTGCAGGCCAGCCCAAACCAGAACAGGGCCGGCCCCCACCCTCTTTCTGTTTTCCAGGCCCAGTAGCCCAGCGCCGTGTAGCCAACCACCAACAGCGGCGCGTGAAAGAGATTGTGCGCCGCTTTCACCCACGGATCGTGAAAGAACATCGTCTCAAACAGATACGCGACATTGGAACTAACCACCTGCCCGCTGCCGTCGACCATCTTTACCCCGGCCACATCGGCCAGCAGCAGCCCCAGGGTGATAGCAATCAGCGGCACATCGGGCGCAACGGAGCCGAGTAGCAGGCTGGTGTGGCGCAGCGGCGGCCAGCGGCCAACGCCGGAGCGCCCCTGCTGCTTCTTTACAACCCGCCCTAAAACAGCAGTAATGATATAGTGTGAATAGGTTTGCATGCGCTCTCCTGCACAGGGTACAATATTGTGCTATTCTACTCGAAGAATGCGGCTGGGCGCAACGTCCGCCTGATGCCGCTGGGCAGTAAAGAAGAGCACCTATTCAGCCAATCGATGTCGATATTAGTAGGCTAAGGCTAAGGCGGAGGCTGAGGTGGAAGCTAAGCAGAACAAATGTTGGTTAAACCGTCGCACCCTCAAGAAATCAGCACGCTTTCTTTGCTTTTTTCTTAGCCTTAGCCTCCGCCTCAGCCTGATTTAAGCTCTGTACTCTTGCGGCTGAATAGGGACAAAGGAGAAACACCATGCCGCTTCAAAACCGCGTCGACCCGTTCGGCAACATCCACGCCGTGGCCGACCGAGGGGCCTGGCTGGGCAACCGGGGCATTCTGCACGATGCCCAGCGGACGCTAGCCCACTACCATCGCAATAAAGCCTGGATCATCTGCCGCCTGCAATTCAAAGGCCGGCAGCGAACACCCATGACCCCCGGCACCTATACCGAACTCTTTTTCCTGGACGAAGCCACCGCCCTGGCTGCCGGCCATCGCCCCTGCGCCGAGTGCAATCGACCGCGCTATAACGAATTTGTACGGCTGTGGCGGCAGGCCCACCCCGACAGCCGCGAGCCAATCGACACCGTTCTGCACCGGTCGCGCTTTATCCCCCGCCAACGCGACTGGCGTCAAAAGAAACGCACCTACACCGCCCCGCTCAATGGGCTGCCCGACGCCACCTTTATCACCCTCGACCCCACCCCCACCGCCGCGCCCTACCTGGTGCTGGCCGATGCCCTCCATCCGTGGCACTTCAGCGGCTACGGCCCGGCCATCGCCCGTCCCCAACACCAAACCGTCACCGTCCTCACCCCCGAACCGACCGTGCGCGTGCTCCGGGCCGGCTTTCAGCCCCAGGTCGCCTTAAACATCGAGTAACCCGACCACACTGCACGCAAGGAAAGCATCGCGAGTAAGCCAGAGCGAAGTGGCAGCTGTATCGAGGGGTGCAGCTACAACGTCAACTCGAAGCCAACCCGCACCCCTCGATACGGTTTCGCTAGGCTCACCTACTCGGGATGCTACGTTTATCACACTTGTAAGTAACAAAACGCCCACACCTACCGCCCGTTTTGGGGAGATTAGCGTCTACCGTTTATAATAGAAGCGGCGTTTTAACGTTCGTCTCAAGCAGAGAAGCTGAGACGATACCCTTAAATCAAGGCGGAGTGAGCATCCTCAGATGCGAACGGCGAAAGCACAACCCGCTCCGCATCTAAGGATGCTACGCTCCTCATACGTTTGGGGGGGATTACCATCTGCGCCCTATATAAATAGCGTAGATAGGCAAAGGCTAAGGCTGAGGCTAAGCAGCACAAATTTTGGTTGAGCCGCCGCCACATCCAGCAACCGGCCCGTTTCTTTACTTTTTCTTAGCCTTAGCCTTCGCCTCAGCCTCATTCACACCGTCTTCTTACGGCTCAACCGTTACGGCAACGTTTAACCTTACGCACAGAAACAAAGGGGTACTCATGACCATCCGCAACCTAAAGTCTCTATTCAACCCGCAATCGGTGGCGGTGATTGGAGCCTCTAAAAAACCGAACAGCGTCGGCGCAACGGTGATGCGCAGCCTGCTGCAAGGCGGCTTCGATGGGGCCATTATCCCGGTCACCCCCAACTACAAAGCCGTGGCCGGCGTCCTGACCTTTCCCGATGTGGCCGGCCTGCCCGAACCGCCCGACCTGGCTATTATCTGCACCCCGCCGCCGACCGTTCCCGGTCTCATCACCGAGTTAGGCAACCTTGGCACCCGCGCCGTCATCGTGATGACCGCCGGTATGGAGCGGCTGTACGATGACCAGGGCCGCACGTTGCAGCAGGCCATGCTCGATGCGGCCAAACCGCACCTCCTGCGCATCTTGGGGCCAAACTGCCTGGGCCTGATGGTCCCCCGGCTGGGGCTGAACGCCAGCTTTGCCCACATCAACCCGCTGCCGGGCCAAATCGCCTTCATCACCCAGTCTGGGGCTATGGGCACCGCCGTGCTCGATTGGGCCACAACCAACGGGCTGGGCTTTTCCAACTTCGTGTCGCTCGGCAACAGTGCCGATGTCGATTTCGGCGATGTCATAGACTTCCTGGGCACCGACCCGTCCACCCGCTCCATTCTGCTCTACATCGAGTCGATTACCGGTGCTCGCAAATTTATGTCAGCCGCCCGCGCCGCCGCCCGCAAAAAGCCGATTATCGCCATCAAAGCCGGGCGCGTAACCGAGGGTGCCCAGGCCGTTATGTCACACACGGGCGCGCTGGCCGGGGCCGATGACATGGTCGAGGCCGCCCTGGAGCGGGCCGGTATCCTGCGCGTGGAGACCATCGAAGAGCTGTTCGATGCCGTCGAGACGCTGGCCCGCGCCCGGCCGGTAATGGGCGAGCGCGTGGCCATTGTCACCAGCGGCGGCGGGCCGGGCGTCATCGCCACCGACAGGCTCATTCGCAGCGGCGGCCATCTGGCCACGCTATCCGACGACACGCTGGCCCAGCTAAATAGCTTCCTGCTGCCCAACTGGTCGCGCCGCAATCCGGTCGATATTCTGGAAGATGCCCCAGCCGATCACTACGTTCGAGCACTCCAAACGCTGCTGGCCGCGCCCGACATCGACGCTATTTT
>JAGRBY010000659.1 GCA_020433835.1 Anaerolineae bacterium
GATTTTTGTTGACCGTATCTTCGCCCAGATCGCTCAAATTGGCTCTATTAACACTTTTTAACTGGCGAAGGTATTGAGAACACAAATAGACTATTGAATTTCTTAAAAAATAGCGATATAATAAAAGACCAAACATACGCTGGCAAGCCCTAACGGGTGGAGCGACCATCACCGGGGCGTGTTGGCACTGCCCTCTAGTTTGGCTTAAAATTCCAGACATCATTGGGGGGGTATTAAAAAGGAGCGTTAATCGCTCCTTTTTTTTGTTGTCTTTTATTCTGTTTACAAAAAGTTACGGATCGGTGTTTGAGACGTTTGCCGCTTCGTGAAGCATAACCATCAAGGCTTCAAATTCATGCTCGCAGCAAAAGCATTGCTTTAGATGCTGCGTAACACCCGGCATTTCTGACTCAGGATCGAGACCTTCAAGCAGATGCTCGGCGTAGCTGTCTAAAGCATCATAACATTCCTGACAGCTTATCTCAATTTCTTCTGTGGCTAAAGCGGCACTCAGCAGCCGATGTAAATGTGTATTTCCCATGTGTTTTTTCCGCTAAAAATCACTTTCTATTACATGACGCTTGGGAATGGGCATTCTTACGCTAATTGGTAATTTAACTCCAATAGCAGAGCGATCAGCTGAAGTTGACCGTGCTCTCTCTCCGTACATTTACTGAAATAACTGCAAAATATAAGACGAGTCCAAATCAAGTGCTTGCAAGCTGCGTTTTAGCTTTAACCGCGCATCGTGCAGCAGTTTGTAGACATTGTTGGGGTTGGTTTCCAACCGTTCGGCAACCTCGGCGATGGGCATATTTTCAACGGTGACCGCCACCAGAGCCATGCGCTGGCGTTCGGTGAGATCGCGGTTGATCACTTCATCAAGAATATCCCACACCTGATGGCGTTCATTTTCCGTATCGGGATCGTGATTTTGCCCGGTCGGCAGCGCAAAAATCTCTTGCAGCGACGTGCCGGAGTCGGTCAGGGCATCGAGCGAATAATCGCGCCACTTGGCCCGGCGCAGTTCGCTGATGGTATGGTTAGCCGCAATTTTCGAGGCCCAGGTGGTAAACTTACTCTTGCCCTGAAACTTATCTAAATTGTCCTTAACCTTAAGGATGGCCTCCTGAGAATAATCTTGGCTCATTTGCTCTAACTCGGCTTCGGCCAGATGACCCAGATCGCTGCGGGTGCGCAGGTAGGCAAATACACCACGCTTAAGATGTTTGAGCAGTTGATTAACGGCATCGGTTTGGTTAGGGCTAGTGTCGCGTAAGTCCTCTAGCCACATGTCGTTTGTGCGTTCCATGAAGTATGTCCTGACCACTAGTCATCCTAGCCTCAAGTGTAAATTATTCTACCGAAATAAGCCAACTTTCCAAGACAACATGATTGTCGATGATTTTGCCATCGACCACAATTGGCAAACGATTAAAATCGTTAGGGTCATATAACCCGATGCTCAAGCGATAGGCATCCTCTCCGGGAGCGATGTCGGCTGGAAGGGGGATAGCGTAGCTGTCGATGATATACTCATCCGGCACCCAACCGGTGGTTGGAAATTGGCCGCCGCCCGGAATTTGATCCTGCTGGCTGACGGTTGTGCCATTTTCATCGACAAGATGAACAAACACCTTCCAACTCTTATCAAAGGTCGATTTGGCCTGCCAGTAGAGGGTTACCGGCAGTGTCCCCCCGGCGGCAACCTCTGTCTCCGGCAGGTCGAGGCCAACCAAGACCACCTGCTCCGAAAAATTGACGTCCAGCTCGGCCATAGGGGTCGGTGCTTCAAAATTGTGAGGTCGATCCACGGTTGTAAACGTTTTCAAGAAGAGTCGATCCTGTCGATTTACCGGTAAGTGCTCGCCGGTGCCGGTAACCAGGCTGACAAATACACGATACTCGTCCGGCGGCAGTGTCGGCGGCAGGGCAATATCGTGCGGATCGCGCAGCAGCGTACCGGGCTGCCACGCGGTGACCGGCCAGATCGGCTCGTGGTCGTGGGTGATCACCACCTGGCCGTTCGCATCTTCAACATCAACCACAACCGACAACTGTTCTTGCCCAACAGCCAGCGATTGCCAAAAGAAAGTCAGCGGTAGCGCTTCGCCGGATTTGAAAGGTGGCTGCCCCACCGTATAGCCAACCAACCGCGCCGTCTCGCCAAACGTAGCGTTTGTTTCAGTTTGCACCGGCAGCGCCGCCGGGCCGACCGGCGGATCCGGCGCAACAAGCTCAACCTCGGCCAGTAGATACTCGGCCCCGACCGGCTGTCGCGCCTGATTCAGCACATCGAGCGGATGGGCATCGCTGGCCCGGTTTACACTCAATAACAGACGATACATCCCCGGCGGCGCTCCGGCCGGTGTCAGTAGTCCGTGGCGGTCGATGAGCAGTTCGTTCAGCTCCAGATCGGTGAAGTGGGCCTGCCCAGCCTGAGGGAAACTGTCGCGGGTGGTCCAGGTTCGGCCTGAGGCATCGGCCAACCGCAGGCTGATGCGATGGTCGCTGCCCAGGTTGTCGAGCTTTTGCCACACCAATCGCACCGGGATAATATCGCGTCCGGCCGCAAACGGTTGAGCGCCTATTTCGGCCTCGACCAGCATCAGTTGGTTATCGAAGTTGGCGGCCTCGGCCGGTTGGGTCGGCATACGCCCGGAGCCGGCCAGCGTTACTTTTGTTTGGGGGCTGTACCACTCCAGCAGAGCCGGATAGCTCAGTTCGGCCAGGGCCTTTTCGGCTTCATCCTCCCAAATGTGGCCGCTGGCCTGGTAAGCCGGAAACCAGAGGCGCGGCGATTGCTCGAAAATGTGCGTTAAATCTGTTGTCAGGCGTTGTTGTCCACCGGCGGCAGCCGACCAATCGCGGCCCCAGCCGGGGACGGGAAACAACTGCGGTCGCGGCGAGGGAAGATAGGCGCGATACAGCCCCAACTGCCATTGGTAGCTGGCCAGGATAGTATCTTCCGGGGTGGCCTGGGCCGCAATATGGGTTAATAGGGGGCGATAATCCTCGTGAGGATAGCGTGGTACGTTGTAAAAACTCATCAGGCTGATGAGAACCGGCAGCAGTATGGCAGCAGCCGCCCCGCTAAAAATGACGATGTGGCGGGTCCATAACCAACGCAATCCGGCAGCGATCAACAGCCAGTAGGCCGGAGCCGCCAAAAGCAGCGTTCGTTCAAAAAAGCGAGGGGTAAACGGATAGAGCAGGTTGATGATATAGCCGCTCAGCAGCGGTACAAAAAGATAGAGCGCTAACAGCAGCCCCCGACTCGGCTGCCGACGAAACAGCATGATCAAACCTAAAAGCGCCACAGCCGCTATCGCTGCCGTAACGGCGGCATAGGCGCGTAGATAGTCGGGCAGGTGGCCCAGGCTAAAGGCGAGGAAATGGTCGCCCAAAAAAGGGAAAAATCCCAATGAAGCATACCCTTCTACGTTACGTTTGTTGTCGATATAGCCCAGCAAGCGGGGCGTGGCGTAGAGCACCCAGGGGAGATAAAGCAGTCCAATCAGCAAAAAAGGCTTACCGAAATACACAGCCCGTTTTACGGATCGGGGCGACTGCCGAACATAGGCTATCAGCGTGTACCCAGCCTGAAATAGAACGATAAAGGCGGCATAATACATCGTGTACAGGGCTGCGGTGGCGGCTAACACATACCCCAAAAGTGAAGTGCGGCTATTTTTTTCGGTTTCCGCAGCGCGATGGTAACGAAAAAAGAAGAATGTTGAAACCGCGCCCAGCAGCGTAACCAGCCCATACATGCGTACTTCCTGAGCATAGTAGATCGCCATCGGCATCAGCGCGGCCGTCGCCGCTCCGATGACGCCACCTCGCACGCCAAAAAGCTGTCGACCCAAAACAAAGAGAACCGGGATCAGCAGCGTGCCGATGATGACCGATAGCAGTCGGGCTTCTTCGGCCCCAACCCCAACCAGGTCAAACCAACCCTGTAGGAGAAGGTAGTACAGCGGTGGGTGAATGTCGGACGCCGTTAAGGCAATGAGATTGAGCAGACTCTCGGTGGCAAAGTAGACGCTCCAGCCCTCATCACCCCAAAGCGGTTGAAGATCGAGCTGATGGAGTCGC
>JAGRBY010000065.1:0-17230 GCA_020433835.1 Anaerolineae bacterium
ATGGTAAAGTTAAAGGCTGCATGGCAAGGGTTTACGCAGTGATTGTCATCTTTTGAGCTGCGTAACGCACAAAAATAACAGCCTCTAAAATTGATCGAATCCATATTCGTCAAATAGCGGCTGTTACTTTTGCGGATACTTATTTTTGTAGGAAGTAAAAAGGGCTTAGCTCTCCGGCTGCTTGTATTCAGTAATATCCTGAATGAAGACCTGCACCAAATTGGGGGGAATATAGTTATAGGTGGTGATAAAAAACTTTGTTTCGTCGCGACTGATCAGCTTATAGGTGGCTTCGCGCTTGACGGTTGTTTTTTCGGCATAGCAGCGATGAAAATCGGCCAGAACCTGGGGGCGATCCTTAAACACTTCGCTGGCGGGGCGGCCCATTAAATCGGCAATACGCCCATGGTTCGCTTTTTCAGCCGCATCGTTATAATCGACCATCACAAAATCATTGCCGGTTCGCTGCCAGGCATAGGTGGGTACAGGAATGCCTTTGTATTGTGATTTTAAGCGAGCTTTTGACTGGCGCGCCGATTCACCGGCCTTTTGGTGAGCCTCCACTTCGTCTCGAAGCTGTTCGGCTTCCAGTTTCAACGCAGCCAGTTCGGCTTCCATTACCTCTCGTTTTTGTTTTTCCGTCTCTACCAACGATTGACTCTCGGTCAGTTGATTTTCCATCGCTTTTTGATCGGTAATATCTTGAATATGCACAATAATCAAGTTGGGCGGCAAGTAATTGTAGGTGGTTACAAAAAAGCGTATTTCGCCGGATGTTACCAGTTGATAGGGGGCTTCTCGAACAACCTCGGCCTTGGTTTCATAGCAGTGCTGAAAATCGGCCAGCACTTGAGGCCGGTCGGTAAAAACTTCGGCGGCGGTTTTGCCAAAGAAATCAACAATTCGGCCCATCGCTTGTGCCGCTGCATCATTAAAATCAACCAATACGAACTCTCCCCCAATCATCTGCCAAGTATAGGTTGGGATGGGAATAGTTCGATAATGTTCCCGCAGCCGGTCATCAATACTGCTGGCGATGAGCTTTAAGCGCTCTTCATTTTCCTGGGCCTGTTGCTCAATCTGCTCGCGCTTGGCAATTTCATAATTGAGCGAATCTTTAAGCTGATCGAGCGCTGATGTATCATCTGCGGTGGTCGCAATTTGATCTCGATAATACGCCAAATCGGCTTCTAGCTTTTTGTAGCGCGTAATGTTTTCAATATGCACAACAATAAAGTTGGGGGGCACAAAGTTATAGGTCGTAACAAAGTATTTATCTTCGCCGGTGGTTACCAACTGATAAGGGCCTTCGCGCTTCACTACCATTTTTTCGCGAGCGCAAACATCAAAATCTTTAAGTACATCAGGCCGATCTTCAAAGATCTTTTGGGCAGTTAAACCGACCATATCGGCAATTTTACCGTGACTGTCTTGATTGGCCGCCTCGTTGTAATCAATGAGAATGTAAGTATCGCCCACAATTTCCCAGGAATAGGTCGGCACGGGAATACCGTGAAATTGGGCACGCAGCCGGGCCTGACTCTGGCGCAGTTCTTGTTCGGCCCGCTTACGCTCGCTGACTTCAAAGCGCAGGGTTTCGTTTGACGACATTAAATCGTCAATTTGCTCGGTCATCAGCGCCCCCATGCGGCGCTGGGTTTGGAGTGTATCGGTTTCCAGATCTTTCTGGGCGGTAAAGTTTTCTTTTACAAAAATGAAGTTGGTAACTTGGCCTTTGGGGTTAAACATGGGGATGGCCGTGATCAATTCCCAATACACTTCACCGCTCTTTGTTAAGTTGTACCACTCGCCGCGCCACTCCTCACCGCTGTTGAGGGTTGACCACATATTTTCAAGCTCGTCTTGCGATTGCCACTCGGTTTCCATGCTGCGCATGTTTTTACCAACAACGTCTTCATAGCTGTATTCCGTTAGTTCGGTAAACCGAAAGTTAACGTAATTGATAACACCTTTGCGGTCGGTGATCATCATCGCCACCGGACTTTGTTCTAAGGCTCGCGCCAAGAGGCTAATTTGCCGAACCGCTTTAAGGCGCTCGGTAATATTACGGTTGTAGGAGACAATCTGGCTCAAAGAGCCATCCGCATGACGAACAGCCCGATAGCGCCGCCACACAATAATTTTTGAACCATCTTTGCGGATAAGTTCAAGTTCCCCTTCGGCATAGCCTTGTTTTTTGAGGATCATAAACTTTTTGGCGAACAGTTTTTTACTGTTTTCGGTAGCAAAGGCGGTTGTGTGCCGCCCTATAATCTCGCGACGGCTGTAGCCGATCATCCGCTGATACGTTTCGTTGCAGTCCGTAATATTGCCCCGGGCATCGAGAATTTCAATGGCGTAAACATCCAAGTTGAAGAAAAGCTGGTTTTGTGCATCCGTCGATTGATCGCTCTCGACCTGGTGCAGATCATCACCATCACCATCATCATCGTCGTCGGCTGGCTCCGGCTTAGATGCAGCTTGGGCATGCTGTTGCTCGATCATTTCTTTGTATCGAATGGCATAGCGGATAACCCGCTTTAGAAGCGCTACATCCATCTGTTCCTTGACCAAAAAATCAACCTCGCCGATCTCCCAAAAATCGCCGTTCATTTCCTGAGCGGTTGAATCGATCAACAAAACGGGGTAGATATCGGGCTTTTGCTCAGACAATCTCTGCAGAAATTTTAATCCGTCCTGTCGCTCAAGGGCATAAGAAAAGAAGCAAAGATCGTAGTTGATCGCCGAAAGCTTTGCCCAAGCCGTTTCATAGTCATAGGCATAATCCATCTGGACTTGCCAAACTTTTATATTATCCAGTAAAGGGCGCAGTTGAGAGAGCGTTTGCTCGCTCTTATCCACGCACAATATTTTTAAATCGCGATGTACCATAAATGACTCCACAACACCTTACCAGAAGTAGGGGTTTCCTGATTTTACCATAACGTGTTGAAAACAAACACGTGCAGCCATTATTCAACAATTTTTTAATCACACTCACATCTATTAAGAAAGTAGAGAGAAGGGTATTGGCCCGTGCAAGTTATAAACGCTCTTCTAAAATTATACCCCCTTCTTAAGTAATTCCCTATTTTTATTGAGATTGCCAATGATTTCGGCATTTTTCATTTCATAGCACTTACGCAGTTCTAAAGGTGACAGTCACTTGAACATCCTAAATCGACCTGTTTGGACTAATCCAACGCTGATTCATGACCAATAAGTGACTGTCACTTGCCTTTTGCGTAAGTCCTCATTTCAGAACAAAAAGCTGACGGGTTTTCGTAAATTGTGCTCTATTCTGGTTATACTGAGAAGATCACCCATAATTTAACGGTGTTTGACTTTTTTGTAGATTGTGATACGGTTCCCTTATTCATTTTACTAATTTTACAGAGGCTAAAAAGGATGAACGTTACCGGCAAACTCGAAGCGATTTGGATCAAACGCATGAAGATGGGGCCGATGGACCCGGTTGATCAGGCTGCCCTCAAAGCCAATCGCGGGCTGATTAATAATGCCAATCAGGGCGGCAAGCGGCAAGTAACCATCATTGAAAAAGAAGTCTGGGAAAAATTGATGGCCCTCCTCGGCACCGATCTTGAGCCTTCGGCCCGGCGGGCTAATCTGATGGTCAGCGGCATTAATCTGGCCGACAGTCGCCACAAAGTGCTGCAAATAGGCACCTGTCGCATCCGCATCTACGGCGAAACCAAACCCTGCGAGCAGATGGACGCAGCCTTTGTCGGCCTGCAAGAGGCCATGCGCGACAATTGGGCCGGCGGTGCTTTTGGCGAAGTGCTGGACGACGGGCTTATTGCCGTTGGTGATCCGGTTGCCTGGATCGAAGCGGAGGGGTAAGAAATTAAGAGGGTCACCACGTCCCTACAGTGTAGAGTCAAAGTGCGTCCTGTCAGGCTCAATGCAAATGTTGGCGCTCCGATAGTTTTCACGACCAATGACCGCTCCCTTGAAAATCACCGTATGACAAACTTAAGTTTGTCATACGGTGATTTTCATTGTCGTTGTCGTCTCAAGTTTGACGGTCAGACTCATCTGTAATTAAGCGCACGAGAACTGTCTCTCAGAGCAGTTCTCTTTTTTATATCTATAGTTCTCAAACGGGAAAAACCACATGAGTACATTCAGTACAGCAAAATCAAGCCGACTTGTTCATGCCACACCATTTTTCTATGGCTGGATCATCCTGGCCGCCGGTACAATTGGCGTTATTATTATGGGGCCAAGCCAAACGTTCACCGTGGGCGTGTTTATCGACTCTTTTATCAACACCTTCGGCATTTCGCGAACAACCGTGTCTCTTATTTATGGGTTAGCCACGCTCGGCGGCTCGCTGATGCTGCCGATTACCGGCCGTCTGGTTGATCGCTATGGGCCAAGCCGGATGATTATTTTGGTGACCCTCGGCCTCGGTCTGGCGATTATTGGCGTAGGATTGTCTCAGAGTATTGTTATGCTGCTACTGGGCTTATTGGCGCTGCGCTATTTTGGCTTCGGTTCGATGCAGTTGGTAGTCAATAACGCTATCGCCCAGTGGTTTATCCGCCGGCGGGGGATTGTTATGGGCATCGCCGGCCTCAGTTTAGCCGTCTCGCTCATCATTTACCCGATTCTATCCGAATTTTTGATTCAGCAATTTGGCTGGCGCGGCGCGTGGATCATTTTAGGCCTTTCGGTCTGGATTATCATGTTGCCCATCGGCTGGTTCTTCTTTCGAGATGCCCCGGAGCAATATGGCCTCCACCCCGACGGCGATGCAGACCTTGATTTTTCATCTCAAGTCAGCGAAGAAAACTGGACTCTGGCCGAAGCCAGACAAACCGGTGCTTTTTGGATATTTGCCGCCGCCCTATCGATTATGGCCATGATGATGGCCGGTTTGATGTTTCATCAAATCTCACTCTTTGAAGTACGTGGGTTGAGCCGCGAAACCGGGGTTATGGCCTTCAATGTTATCGCCTTGTTTTCCATTATCGGCAATTTGGGCATGGGCCGCCTGCTCGATAAATACTCGGCCCGCCTGCTGTTAAGCAGCGTGTTGTTTTTACTGGCTACCGCCATTTTTGTTGTACAGATCATCCAAACTCCGCTCCAAGGCTATATCTATTCGGCAATGATCGGCTTAACCAGCGGCAGCTTCCGCGTGATGGACTCGGTGGTCTGGGCCAAATACTATGGCCGGCTGAACCTCGGCAGCATCAAAGGCGCAACGATGATCGGCGTCATCGGGGCTACATCGCTTGGCCCCTATCCCTTGGGGCTGAGCTTCGACAGCTTCGGCAGCTACACTATCGCTCTCAATATTCTTTTGCTGCTCCCGTTAGTCATTGCCATCATAACCTTTTTTATCAAACGCCCGGAGAAACACAATCTTCGCGTGTCCTGAAATTAGCACTCGCTTCGACTTGTTCATAGTTGACATTTTGCAACGCATCGATCAAAATGTCCTTTGTTCATTTCCTGAATGTACCGACTTTAAGCTTGGCCACCAACCGTCTATAAAAATAGGGCTTACGCAGTTGGGCGTATCTGGCAAGGTGACAGTCACTTATTCATTGAAAATAAGCGTCCGTTTGGCCCACATAGCGCGATTTATCGCATCGAAGTGACTGTCACCTTTTGAACTGCGTAACTCATAAAAAATCAAAGCGGTCGACGACAAAGAAACGAAAGCGTGCTCGATACACTGCTCAAAACCAAACTTTATATTCCTCCGGCGCGACCACAGTTGGTTCCGCGTCCGCGTTTAACCCAACAGCTCAATCGGGGCTTGCACCGTAAATTAACGTTGGTAGCCGCCCCGCCCGGCTTCGGCAAAACTACCCTTATGAGCGAGTGGCAAGCGGCGCTGCCGGACGATGACTGGTCGATGACCTGGGTTTCCCTGGATGAGCAAGACAACGACCCGGTTCGCTTTTGGAGTTATATCATCACCGCGCTCGATGCCGCCGGCACCGATTTACATGATGATATTCTGCCCCTGCTGCACACGCCGCAAGCCCCTGAAATCGAAGCGATTCTGATTACGCTCATCAACACGATGACCACCATCGATCATCGCATCATTTTAGTTTTGGACGATTATCACGTTATTAACGCCGAGGCCAACCATCAGGCCCTTACATTTTTGCTCGATAACTTGCCGCCCCGGCTGCACGTGGCCATCACCAGCCGCACCGACCCACCCCTACCGCTCACCCGGCTGCGGGTGCGCAGCCAACTTACCGAGCTGCGCGACAGCGACCTGCGCTTTACCCCCTCCGAAATCGCCACCTTTCTCAACCAAATTATGGGGCTAAAGCTGTCACCTGATGATGTTATGGCCCTGGAGACCCGCACCGAAGGCTGGGTAGCCGGCTTGCAGTTGGCGGCGCTTTCTATGCAGGGTTATGACGATGTTCAACGCTTCGTGCAGTCCTTCACCGGCAGCCATCGCTTTGTCATCGACTATCTGGCCGAAGAGGTTTTATCGCAGCAGCCCGATCACATCCGCACCTTCCTACTGCACACGGCCGTTCTCGACCGCCTGTCTGCACCTCTGTGCGATGCCGTTATGAACACGGTCGACGCCGCTAACGGCCAATCGAACAGCGCCAAACACGTTTCTCATCTCCAACCACCGGCTCATTACCAATCCCCGTCCCAAACCATCCTGCAACATCTTGAATATGCTAACCTGTTTCTCATCCCGCTCGACGGCGAGCGGCGCTGGTATCGCTATCATCATCTCTTTGCTGATTTCCTCAAAGCCCAGTTGGCGCATACCACCGATGAAGCGCACATTGCCGATCTGCATCGCCGGGCCAGCGATTGGTACGCCGACAACGGCCACATTCCGGAAGCGGTTCGCCACGCGCTGATTATCGACGATACCGACCGGGCAACAAACCTCATGGAACCGGTCGTCATCGATATGCTGGCTAGCGGCGAGGTCAACACCGTGGCCACCTGGCTCGATGCCCTGCCGGACGCATTTATCCAGACCCGCCCGCGCTTGAGTTTGAGCAAAGCTTGGACGTTAATCGTCACCAACCGCTGGCATGAAATCGATCCTTACATTGGCTACGCTGAAGAAAATCTCGCCCCATATACCACACAAGACCCGGCTCAACTGCCGGATGAGGTTTTGGGCATGCTGGGCGAAGTGGCAGCGCTCAAAGCCATGCGGGCCAGCAATCAGGGCGAAATCAAAGAAGCTATCACGCTGTGTCAAGTGGCGCTCAAACAACTGCCGCAAGAAAATCGGGTGGTACGAAGTATCCTGTTATTGGCCTTGGGCAGCATTTACGTTGATGCCGGCGACTTGGAATTAGCTACCAAAACCTTACTCGAAGCGGTTTCGGTCAGTCAGGCTATCAACGGGTTGGTCATTGCCATGTCGGCCCTGGCTAACCTGGCAGGTCTGTACCAAGAAAGCGGCAATATTAAGCAAGCGATTGAAATTTTCGAGCAAGCCATTACGTTGTCAACGTCCTCGTTAGAAGCCGGCCACTACCTACCCAAAACATCTATGCTCAATACCTGGGCCTATCTTGGTTTGGCCGAAATATACTATCAACGTAACGAACTGGATAAGGCCCAAAGCAACTTGGATAAAGGATTTGAACTGGCGCAGCGCGGTAACTTTTTAGGCGGTAATGTGGTCATAGCTTTTATTGTGCAGACGTTTATAACCCAGGCTCAAGGCGATAACGACAAAGCACTGGCAACGATAAAGCAAGCCAGAAACGCCCTTGTGCGAGGATTGCCTATTGTTCCCTGGATTGATGCCGTCGAGGCCTGGCTATGGCTGGTCGGGGGAAATTTAGCCGCTGTTCAGCAGTGGCAGCAACAGTCGGGTTTGCCAATGGCCGATCCGGCCGACTACATCAAGCTGCCCGGCGAACATACCATCCTGGTTCGTACCTGGCTGGCGCAAAGGCGCTTTGATGAGGCCTTTGCCCTGCTGGAAAATATGCACGCTGCCTTCAAAGCCGAAGGACGCAACGGCCGGCTGGTAGAAGTGGTTATGCTGCAAGCGCTAACGCTCTACTGCCAGGGCAAAGTCGATCAGGCCCTTATCCCGCTCACGCTGGCACTCAAGTTAGGACAGCAGGGCGGCTACGTTCGCCTATTTATTGATGAAGGCCTGCCGATGGCCCAGGTACTGACCCTGGCCAAATCGCGCGGCATTGCCCCTGACGAAGCATATCTCGATACGCTCCTGGCTGCCTTCAAACTGGACAGCTTAGAAATCCCGGCCAAGCTGACCAAAAAAGAAGCACCGGCTTCATCCTTTATTATCCAGCCGTTAATCGAACCGTTAAGCGACCGCGAACTGGAAGTACTCGATCTTATTGCCACCGGCCTTTCCAACCAAGAAATCGCCGATAAGCTGATCATCGCCGAAGGCACCGTCAAAAAGCATATCCACAACATCTTTGGCAAACTCGGCGTGCGGCGGCGCTCGCAGGCCATCCTCCGCGCTACGGAACTGAATTTGTTGTAAGAACTCACCCCCAAGTGACTGTCACCTGGCTTTTTGGATGATACCTCTTATGCCCTTACTTTGCACTACGGACAATTGAGACTATTATTGGATTACAACAGTTATGTTCTACATTCCACAGATTTCACGATAAGGCAAACGCACAATGAACTATCGCCCCCTGGGCCGTACCGGCGCTAAAGTGTCGCCACTGGTGCTGGGCACCGACAATTTTCTCAATCCCACGCCGGAGGCCGACTCAATCCGGCTAATTAACCGAGCGCTAGAGGCGGGGATCAATCTCATCGACACCAGCAACAGCTACAAGCAAGGCGACAGCGAGCGCATCATCGGCAAAGCGCTGGCCGAAAACGGGCAGCGGGATGCGGTCATCATTGCCACCAAAGTGCATTACCCAACCGGTCCCGGCCCAAACGATCGCGGCAACTCGCGGCTGCACATTATGAAGGCGTGTGAAGACTCGCTGCGGCGACTGCAAACCGACCACATTGACCTTTACCAACTCCACCGGCCCGACTTCGAAACGCCCATCGACGAGACGCTGGCGGCGCTGACCGATTTGGTGCATCAAGGGAAAGTGCGCTACATCGGCAGTTCGACGGCACCGGCCTGGAAGGTGATGGAGGCGCTAATGACCAGCGAATTGAAAGGCTACGTCCGTTTTGTATCGGAGCAGCCGCCCTACAATTTGCTCGACCGCCGCATCGAGAACGAACTGGTGCCGATGTGCCAGGCCTACGGCTTGGGGCTTATCTGCTGGTCGCCCCTGGCGATGGGCATGCTGGCCGGTCGCTATGCCAATAATAACATCCGGCCTGATGGCTCGCGGGCCGCACTACGCGGCGGCATCTACGCCGACCGGGTCACGCCCCGCGCAGTCGAGATGGGCAATAAGTTTGCCGCCCTGGCGCAGGAGCATAGTTTATCGGGGGCGCAGTTGGCCATTTTGTGGGCCAAGGATCAACCGGGCATCACCGCGCCGATCATCGGCCCCCGCACGCTTGAGCAGCTTGAGCATCTGCTGCCGGTGCTCGATATGACGCTCGATGATGTGCTGCGCGAAGCCTGCGATGCGCTGGTTCCGCCCGGCAGCGCCGTAGCTAACTTTCACAACTCCGCACCGTGGATGAAAATGAAGCTGCTGGATTAACGCTCTATTACCCCCTACCCCTTCATTTAACGAGGACCTATGAAGATAAAAATATTCTCCGTCGGCGGTACTATCGACAAAATCTATTTCGACAAACTGAGCGAATATCAGGTCGGCTTTCCCAGTATCCGCGATATTTTGGAGGCGCTGCCCATTGCCTTCGAGTATGAAATCGAGTCGCTGCTGCGCAAAGACAGCCTCGATATGAACGACGAAGATCGCGCCCTCATCCGCGCCAAAGTTGAAGCCGATCCGGCAGCGAAAGTCATCATCACCCACGGCACCGATAGAATGGTCAATACCGGCCAGGCGCTGGTCAACATTCCCGGCAAGTGCATCGTACTGACCGGCGCGATGGAACCGGCTCATTACAAATCGAGCGATGCGGTTTTTAATGTGGGGGTTGCTGTTGGGGCCGTCTCGTCGCTGGCGGATGGCGTCTATGTCGCGATGAATGGCCGTATTTTTGATCCGTTCAAGGTTCGGAAGAATAGAGAGCTGGGTGTTTTTGAAGAGATACCATAGGTACAATCTCAGTTGAGACGATAGTGAGAATGAAATGTATTGGAGCGACAAAGCTTGCTTTGTCATCAATGTTGGGGTCAAAGTAAACTTTGACGCTCCAGGCCGTTATTTCCAGAGGAACATGATGAAAATCTCACCCAACGCGCCCTGCCCGTGCGGGCGCGGGCTTAAATACAAAAAATGCTGCGGCGCACTTCATCGCGGACAGCCGGCGGTGACGCCGGAGGATTTAATGCGCTCGCGCTACTCGGCTTATGCGTTGAAAAACGTGGCCTATATTATGAAAACAACCCACCCGCTCAGTCCACACTATCAAGCCAACCCGGCGGCCTGGGAGGCCCAACTCAAAATCTTTTGCGATACCACCCGTTTCGAAAAGCTGAACGTGCTGTCAACCCAAAAAGGCAGCACACCCGACGAGGGCTACGTCACCTACCGGGCTACAATGTTTCAGGGCACGCGCGACATCTCATCGACCGAGCGCAGTTTGTTTCGAAGGTTGCAGGGGCGGTGGTTGTATGTGGAAGGGAAGTAGAGATTGGGAGATTGGAGATTAGGAGATTAGAGACTGGAGATTGGAGATGAGTTACTTGCCCGGTTGAAATTCAATCAGCCGCACATCGGCTTCTGAGACGGTGCCGTGGTGGACGTAGACGTAGTGGGTGATGCCGACGCCCGGCACAAAGTCGACCAACTGGTGATCGGGCAGGGTGCGGAAGGCGAGGGAATATTGCGTTCGCTCGTCGGCTGCGTCCAAGCCTGTTACATTCTCCAGCGAAACGGTTTCTTCCGCCTCAACGACCCAAAAGTAGGAGAAATCGCTGCGTGTGATCTGCGCTGTTTCGCCGAAATACTTGTCGGCTTGCAGCGGCATGTCGAGAAATAAACCCCACTCCGTCACCAACTCCATCAGCAAATCGTCTTGGTCTTGTAAACGCTGCCAGGTGGTCTCATCGCCATAGTAATACTTGGTGCCGACCTGGACGATGACGTGCGTGCCTGGCTCCTTGCCCGGCTCGTACCAGGCCAAATCGAGCGGCATCCCCCGCAGCAGATAGCCCTTAACGTGCAGCCGCTCAATCGTGTCGATGACCTCCATCGTCCAGGTGACGTTCTCCTCACGCACATCCGAGCCGTCTTGCCATTTGACCGTACCCTCATACACCCACGTCGCGCCTTTTTCGAGTGGGAAATCGGCACGCGGTACGGTCGTAGGCTCCGGCATGGCTGTCGGAGTTGGTTCGACGTCGGGTTGGGTGCAGGCGGTGAGTAAGAGGAGTAGAATTACGCTAAATACTAAGTAGGGTTTCATAGGTAAAAGTTGTGGCTCCAGAAGGACTATTCTTCATAAAGTTTTGGTCATTAGGCCAATTCTATTCGCAGTTGCTTGCCGACAGCACGCGCTAAATATTCCAGCGACTCAAGTGTGATAGCAGTATTATCCGGATCAAGCAACCGATCTAACTGTGAGCGACTGGTTTGCATCTTCTCAGCTAATGATGTTTTAGTTAGATTGGTTTCCTTCATAATGTCCGCTATCTGTAAAGCCAAAAGCCGCTTTAAGGCTTTGGCGGATACCTCTTCCAATACACCTTCTTCCGCCAAGAAATCATCAAAGCTACTACCGCTATATTTATTCATTTTACGCTCATCCATTTAACCATAAATCCTTTCGTCGACGGGCCAGTTCCAAATCTTTTTTAGGTGTTTTGCGAGACTTCTTAATAAAGCTATGCAACAGAGCCATTTCACTACCGCGAACAGTAAACAAGACACGTGCAATACGTCCACCGCTTAAACGAATGCGTACTTCCCACAAATCAGCTTCCATCTTTCTAACAAGAGGCATCCCTAAAGGCCAGCGAAACTGAACAAGTTTAATGTCTTCTCCAATGGTTTTACGATCTTCTTTATCCAAACTTTTCAACCATTCTCGAACAGGTTCGTTTCCAGCATCTGTAAGAAAGAAGACGACGTCCAACACGGTATTCATGAAGAGTATTGTACCATATAAGGTACGTTACCCCAAGTACTTATAGGAATTCTCAAATAAGGGGACATCTAATAATTACTTTATCTACGTTACTATAACACCACCACGCAATGTCGAATGACACCTTCGTCACGTAGGGAAGAAGTCAGTCATCTGTCACTTGACGCAGCCCGCTTGTATCGCGTATCATCAGAATGCACGCCTCACCCTGACCCCCTTTATCCCCAAGCCCAGCAAATGACACGAAATTGCCTTGTTTTTGCTGTCACATAATGTTAAGATCCTACCTTAGTAAGTGCGTAACGCGAACAATTGTCTCTAAACCTTATTGCGTATTGGAGATAAAGAGATAGGGAGATAAGGAGATTAGACCATTCAATCTCCCAATCTCCTTATCTCCTAATCACCTAATCTCCAAAGGAGAGCCTATGGAATTACCCTTACAACGTTATTGGGCGCTATTAGCCCACTACTTAGCCCCGCTGCGCTGGAAAGTGGGGCTGCTGGCCGGGCTGATTTTTAGCGGGATAGCCCTGCAGTTGGTCAACCCGCAGTTTATCCGTTACTTCATCGATACCGCCATTAACACGACCGATACCCGACCGCTTTATTGGGCGGCACTCACCTTTTTGGGCGCGTCGCTGCTGATGCAAGCGGTGGGTGTGGCAGCAACGTACGTGGGCGAGGATGTCGGCTGGCAGTCGACCAACCAACTGCGAGCCGATTTAGCCCGCCACTGCTTGCACCTCGATATGTCCTTCCACAACGACCGCACCCCCGGCGAAATGATCGAGCGCATCGACGGCGACGTCGCCGACATCGCCATCTTCTTTGCCCAGTTTGTGATCCAAATTCTCGGCAACATCCTTTTACTCATCGGCATCCTGGTCGTTTTGCTCTGGACCGATTGGCGCATCAGCGCGGCTTTGACCGTTTACATTATCCTGGCGATGACTGCCCTCACCTATCTGCGCCAGATTGCGGTGCCGCACTGGAAAGCGGCCCGCGAAGCCAGCGCCGACCTCTTTGGCTTTTTGGAAGAGCATCTGGCCGGCACCGAAGACACCCGCTCTAGCGGCGCGGTGCCGTATGTTATGCGCAACCTGTTCAAATTCAACAAGGTTCGGCTCGATACCGAACTCAAAGGCGCGACGATGACCATCATCCTGATCGTCATCTGGATTGGTCTGCTGACGTTGGGCCAGATTGTGGCACTAATCTTCGGCTATTTTCTCTATCAACAAGGGTCGCTGACCATCGGCACGGTTTATCTGATTATCTTTTACACCAACCTTATCTTTCGGCCGCTGCGCGAAATCACCTCGCAGTTTCAGCTTTTGCAGAAGGCCGTTGCCGGCATCGACCGGGTCGAGGCGCTTATCACCATGGAAAGCAAAATCCGCGAGGTGCCGACCGCGCAGCCGGTGCTGCCTACCGGGCCGTTGGCCGTTGAATTTCAAAAGGTGACCTTTAGCTATGTTGATGATGAACCGGTGCTGCGCGATGTCTCCTTTCGGCTGGAGCCGGGACAGGTGTTGGGCCTGTTGGGGCGAACCGGCAGCGGCAAAACCACCCTCACCCGCCTTCTCTTTCGGCTGTACGATATCACCACCGGCCACATTCAGTTGAGCGACCAGCGCCGCACCAATGGTCACAACGGCGCAACCATCGACATCCGCCAGACCGCGCTGGCCGATTTGCGACAGCGGGTCGGGATGGTGACGCAGGATGTGCAGTTATTCCGGGCCACCGTGCGCGATAACCTGACCTTCTTCGACCGCTCGATCCCCGACGCGCAGATTTTGGAGGTCATCGACACCCTGGAACTGGGCAGTTGGTTCAACGCCTTGCCCGATGGTCTCGACACCGAACTGGAAACCGAAGGCCACAATCTATCTGCCGGCGAGGCCCAATTGCTGGCCTTTACCCGCGTTTTTCTGCAAGACCCCGGCCTGGTCATTCTCGATGAAGCCTCATCGCGGCTCGATCCGGCCACCGAGCAGCTTATCGAGCGGGCCGTCGACAAGTTGCTGCACGATCGCACCGGCATCATTGTAGCCCACCGCTTAACCACCGTTGAGCGGGCCGACCAAATTATGATTTTGGAGAACGGCCGCATCCGCGAGCTAGGCGCATACGACGCATTGGTCAGCGACCCGACGTCGCGCTTTGCCCAACTGCGGCAGACCGGTTTAACGGAGGTGTTAGCATGAGACGCGGTAGCGCTTTTGCGACGGCGTCCGGCAGTGGGACACAGGATGTGCCCGATGTCGGCGTACCGACCTGGAAATTTATTTGGGGGCTGATCCGCTTCCGTCCCTGGCATTTTTTATTCAACAACCTGGCGCTGACAGGCCGCATGCTCGGTCTGTTGATGATGGGCCTTATCACCCGCGAGTTCTTTAACCTGCTGACCGGCGAGGCCGACGCGGGCTTCACCTTGCCCACGCTGATCGCCCTGATTCTTGTCAGCGCCGTAGGGCGAATGGGCGGCTTTTGGGGGACGGTGCGCATGAACCGGCCCTTTACATACCACAACCACACCTTGCTGCACAAAAATCTTATGGAACGCATCCTGGAACGACCGGGTGCGCGGGCGCTGCCGGAGTCACCCGGCGAGGCCATCAGCCGCTTCCGGGGCGATGTCGGCGAGCTGCCCCTCTTTGCGCTGTGGATTAACGACTTACTGGGCAACGCTGTCTTTACCGTCATTGCGGTGGCCCTTATGCTGTCGATCAACCCCTGGATTACCCTGGTCTCTTTTGGGCCGCTGGTGCTCATTGTCATCGCGGCCAACTCGGCCACCAGCCGCATTCAGGCCTATCGCCAGGCCACGCGCCGGGCCAGCGGTAAGGTCACCGGCTTCATTGCCGAAACCTTTGGCGCGGTGCAGGCCATCAAAGTGGCCCGCTCCGAAGACCACATCATCGACCGCTTCGACATCCTCAACGAAAGACGTCGCCAGGCTGCCCTCAAAGACCGCCTCTTCAACGAGCTGCTCGCCTCTATCTTTCAAAACTCCGGCAACCTGGGTATTAGCATCGTGCTGCTGCTGGCGGCGCAGTCGCTCCAGGCCGGGGCGTTTACGGTGGGCGATTTTGCCCTGTTTGTCTCTTACCTGCAAACGGTAACGGGCTTTGTCAGCTTCATCGGCTTTGTCTGGGCCCGCTACAAGCAGGCAGGGGTGGCCGTGGGCCGGATGGTGCGACTGCTGCAAGGCGCACCGCCGGAAATGCTGGTCAAACCCGGCCCGGTTTACCTCGACGGCCACCTGCCGGACATTCCGTACATCGCCAAAACCGCCGCCGACCGGCTGGAAACGCTGACCGTCTCCGGCCTATCGTTTCAGTACCCTGACTCGACGCGGGGCATCGAGAATATTAATCTGACGCTCAAGCGGGGCGCGTTCACCGTGGTTACCGGCCGCATCGGCTCCGGCAAGACCACGCTGCTGCGAGTGCTGCTCGGCCTGCTGCCCCAAGACAGCGGCGAAATCCGCTGGAACGGGCAGAAGGTCGATCAGCCCTCGACCTTCTTTGTGCCACCGCGCAGCGCCTACACCGCCCAGGTACCGCGCCTGTTCAGCGACACCCTGCGCGAGAACCTGCTGCTCGGCCTACCGGAGGGGCAGGTCGATTTGAGCCGGGCCATCCACGCCGCCGTGATGGAACAGGACTTGGAAGAGCTAGAGCACGACCTCGACACGCTGATCGGGCCAAAGGGCGTCAAGCTATCGGGCGGGCAAAACCAACGCTCCGCCGCCGCCCGCATGTTCGCCCGCGAGCCGGAGCTGTTCGTCTTTGATGATCTCTCCAGCGCCCTCGACGTCGAAACCGAGCGCACCTTGTGGGAGCGCCTCTTCGCCCGGCCCGCCACGCCGACCTGCCTGGTCGTCTCGCACCGCCGCACTGCCCTCCGCCGCGCCGATCACATCATCGTCCTCAAAAACGGTCGCGTCGAAGCCGAAGGACAATTAGCCGATCTCTTAGAACGCAGCGAGGAGATGCGCCGCTTGTGGGAGGGCGATGTCGGCCAGAGCAACGGATCGGGGTGAGGGATAAACTCCACCCGATAGCGGAATTCGCGCTGCGGTCAGAGTAACCCAACCGCCGCATGCCGCAACCGGACGGACGATCAGGGATGAGGTTGGCGAAGAGGATATGAAGAAAAAGACGCCGAATGTAATACATTCGACGTCTTTAAGCACCTCCGGAGGGACTCGAACCCCCAACCCTCAGTTCCGAAGACTGATGCTCTATCCATTGAGCTACGGAGGCAAAATCTTACAGCCGATATTATAATTGGCCGGCAGCGGGAGTCAAAATAACCGGCTGTTAGTGACTGGCATGAATCAGATTCTTCTGAATCAGCAACCCATGCGCCCGGCGAGCGACTTGCTGGTCGGGCGCACGATCTAGCACCTCTTGAATGGTTTTACCGGTGACGGCCCAATTCGGCCCCTTTTCCATATAAGTATGCAGCAGATACCCGCCGGGACATTCGTACAGATCGTAGCTATTGACCCGCAAAGCAAATCCGTGGCCTTCGACAATCCGCTTGCCTTCAAAAAATACTTTGTTATCCTCGATCCCAATAATTTTGCTTACTTCTTTGATAGCTTGTTTGATTGTATCAGCCGAGTCATCCGTTAAGAAAATCATGCCCCTGGCTTGCTGAGAATTGGTCGGTATGGTCATGACACAGCGTCCTCCTTATATAATTGATAGTCTATGTTTATGATTAAACCGTAGTCGTCAAGCGTTTTTTATAGGTTTGAAACCAGAGCAAACTACCTAAAGCCCCCAAAACAATAATGAGCCCTAAATTAAATATACTACAAAATGCCCCCATTGTTAAAGTCGTTTGCCAGTATTGGTCAGGGTTCGCCAAAACGCTTTGAAAGATGCCCAGATCGCTAAATTCAGTGGGCAGTGTTTCCAAATTAGTCACCAAAATGCCGGTCACCAGGCTGGCCAAAATTTGACCGACCATTACCCCCAAGCCGGTCATCCCCCCGGCGATGACGCCTCGCCCTAAGTTGCTTTCTAATTTT
>JAGRBY010000065.1:17330-19463 GCA_020433835.1 Anaerolineae bacterium
CCGGTTGGTCAAACCAACTGGCTAAATAGCCGACACCCAGACCCAGAAAGGGCACAACACACAGCGTACACAAGGGCGATAACAGGGCCAAACTCATTACATACACAAACCCCACGCCAGCTCCCAACAGGCCGGATTTAATCATCTTCAATCCTATTCGTCAGCAAAGGTTGTGGGGATTTCTTCGACTTTAAGCAAATTGGTACGGCCCGCAGTTCCGTAGGGGGTACCGGCCGTGATGACGATGAGATCACCGGGGTCGGCTAGGCCTTTGCTCGTAACCTGTTGAAAGGCCATACTAACCATATGTTCGGTTCCTCTGATAAACTCCACCAAGGCGCTTTCAACTCCCCAGGTCAAAGCCAATCGGCGCCGCGACTCCGGAAAAGAGGATAATCCCAAGATCGGTATTTTGGGGCGGTAACAAGCCACGCGGCGCGCCGTGCCGCCGGTGGTCGTATGAATAATGATGGCTTTGGCATGCAGCGACTCGGCGGCGATCTGGGCCACATAGGCCACGTTGGCATCAATGCCATCAGGCGGAGGCAGCGGAGCAGGTCCGGCTAACTCACCGTTAATCCAGGCTTGCTCGGCTTTCATCGCAATGCTGGACATCATGGCAATAGTCTGAGCCGGATAGGCGCCGATAGCCGTTTCCCCGGACAGCATGAGCGCATCGGTGCCGTCTAATACCGCGTTGGCTACATCGGTGGCTTCAGCACGGGTGGGCTTGTGCATCTCGATCATTGACTCAAGCATTTGGGTGGCGGTAATGACCGGAATACTGGCGCGACGGCAGGCGGCAATAATCCGCTTTTGGGCAATAGGCACTTCCTGAATGCTCATCTCCAGGGCCAAGTCGCCCCGAGCCACCATCACGCCATACGCCTCTTTGACGATATTATCAATATCATCCAGCGCATTCTTCCGCTCTATTTTGGCAATAACCGGAATTTTCGATTTCTTGGCCGCCAGCAGCGCGTTCAGCAAGCGAACATCATCGGCCGACTGCACAAAGGAGAGGGCCAGAAAATCAAACTCGTGCTCGATGGCAAAATCCACATCGGCAAAATCTTTTTCAGTGATCGACGGCAAATTAACCCGCCTGCCCGGTAAATTAAGACCACGGCGGCTTGATAGATCGCCCGCCTCAATCACACGCCCGACGATACTACCGTTGGCTTCAATTTTGCTGACCTCGATTTCAATGTTACCATCGTCAAGTAAAAGCAGGTTGCCGGGTACAACGTCGTGAGCCAAGTCCGCATAACTTATCGAAACCCGCTCATTGTTGCCCATCACCTCTTCAGGCGTCAAAATCAACTTCTGGCCCTCTTTTAAGGTGACCGAGCCGCCTTCTATCTCACCGACTCGAATCCGCGGGCCGCGCAAATCCCCCATAATCGCAATGGGGACGTTCATCTCTTTTCTGAGGTTTTTGATTAGACCAATCGTTCCCACTAAATCTTCATGCTTGCCGTGGGAAAAGTTAATCCGCACCACATCCAGACCCGCCAATATCATTTGACGAATCGTTTCCTCATTATTACTGGCCGGTCCAATCGTTGCCACAATTTTGGTGCGTTTGTTGGGGCGGATCCCAGTGATTTTTATCGACACGTTAGCCTCCTGTTCTGTAGATGATAATATCGGTGTTTGCTGATAGGTGATTCAAACTACGGGGCAGCTTAGTATAACACCAAGCCTAACGATTCGCAACGATAATTGGTAGACTGCAACACCGTCGGTGCGGCTTCGAGATCTCAGGCCACTGTGGGAACTCAATAGGTGGGCCATTGAACTCAACCCCAACTTTGACGGACATTCGTTTCCATGCTAGATTAGTAGGCTGGGCTTGGTAATGATGTTGTCTATGTTTCTGGACGCCCCCTTTGCAATTACAGACTTGGAGCGTCAAAGTTTACTTTGACCTGGCCTTGAATGACAAAGCAAGCTTTGTCGATCCAAATCTGGTACATCTCACCAGAGACCGACGGACGCCCTTGAATCCAAAAATAATGGTAGGTTATGACCGTACTTAATAGAAAACCGTTTTGGATTTACATACTGCTGCTGGCTGTGTCTCTGGCTTGCGCTACTAACACGCCGGTAGCCCAGCGAGCCACCGTCCGG
>JAGRBY010000660.1 GCA_020433835.1 Anaerolineae bacterium
GGCCCGTTGCAGATTGGCTTCACCCAGTTGGGCTGTGCACAGCTCCGCCCCCACTAAATTTGTAGCGATGTCGTTCAATGGGCCGAGATCGGCATGCAGCAGCCGAGTGGTATATAAGCGGGCCTTGGAAAGATTAGCCCCTCGCAAATCAGCCCAACTTACATTGGCATGGTTAAGGTTGGCCCGACTGAGATCGGTATGGCGGAGATCGGCCCGACGCAGATCAGCCTGACGCAGATTGGCCTCAACAAGATAGGTTTGGCTGAGTCTGGCCCAGGTTAGGTTAGCGTGACTTAAATTTGTGCGAGTTAGATTCGTTTGACGTAAATCGGCAAAGCTAAAATTTGCGCCACTTAGATCAAGTATATTTTCTTCAGGGGACGAAGTTTTTAGAAGGTTTTCAATATGGACACGGCTGATAGGTATCATTTCCTCGTCTCGACAAAATTTTGGTCGCTTTAAAAGGTCGTAGCTTTGATTGTATCACAAATTTGCTTACAACACGTACTTATTATTAGGAAGCAAGGAGCAATACCAAAATTTTAATGGTTAAATTATTTGAGGACTTACGCAAAAGTCAGGTGACTGTCACTTATTGGTCATAAATCAGCGTTGGATTAGCCCCACCATGTCGATTTAGGGCGTTCAAGTGACTGTCACCTTTAGTACTGAGTAAGTCTTAATTTGAAATTGATTTCACAAATCATTGATCTCCTGAACAAGTTGTGCTAAAATCGACAAAATTTTTAAAGTGTATCTCACGAAAGCGACAATCCGGTGAATTTACCCAGTTGGACAAAATCAACACTTTATTTTCTTCTCATCATTATCGTTTTGGCATTAGCCTGGGAAGGCTATAAACAACTAGCTTCAACAGACGGCCAATATCTAAGAGGTACGGCATCGGTTCGCGTTGGTGATACGCGGGTGCCGGGGCCTTTGTGTGAGCAAATGGGTTTATGCGAGATCAAACTGCCTGTCCGGGCCGACAATCGCTCTATGCCGCACATTAAAGATATGATCGGTACCATTTTTGAACCTCCCCGGCGCGGCAGCGAAGAAATATTATTTACCATTCTACTGCGAGCGTCGTTCTTTACCCTTCGCGAGGCCTTTGCCGGATTTTTGATAGGAGCTACGCTCGGCTTTTTGTTAGGTGTAGTTTTTGCTCATTCCGGCCTGCTCGAACGGGGTTTCTTACCGTATGTGGTGGCCTCGCAAACAGTGCCGCTGCTGGCTATTGCGCCGATGGTGGTCATCTGGCTGGGCGGAAACTGGCTTTCGGTGGCGATCATCGCGGCCTATCTCACCTTTTTTCCGGTTACGGTTAATACATTGCGGGGGCTTCGCTCGCCTAAGCCGACGGCGTTGGAGCTTATGCATTCTTACGCAGCCACCAAATGGGATATTTTGTGGAAACTGCGTGTTCCGGCAGCACTGCCCTATATCTTTACGGCCCTCAAGGTCTCGGCTACAGCCAGCGTTGTCGGCGCGATCATCGGCGAACTCCCTTCGGGGATTGCCGATGGCTTAGGGCGAATCATTCTCAATTTCAACCAATACTACGCCACCGGCCCGGAAAGGCTGTGGGCCGGCATTCTTTTTGCCTCGCTCACCGGCATGGCCTTTTTTATGATTATTACTGTTTTAGAAAAGATTTTTGTTCGGCATCAATCGGCTGATGCGGTTTAACGGGAGGTCAATTGATTGGTTAATTGAATAATTATTTGTTACATTGTTACATTTGTTGCACGGGGTTATGTGTTGTGCTAAAATGAACATCTCCTAAATTTTCTGCCTCACTGACGACAGAGTCCAAGACGACATCACAGTTTAGGGTAACCAGCTTTTACGCTTACCTCGCCATATAAATACTATCCGTTACAAAATCCTCGGAGGCAGACAGCAAGGTTGCATGACTGAGTTAGTCGTATTGATCGAAAATTTGAACAAGATTTTCAATCAGGGTTCAAAAAATGCGGTGTATGCATTAAAAGACATTGATTTGAAGATCAAACCGAATGAATTTATCTCTTTAATCGGGCCATCCGGCTGCGGCAAATCGACTCTGCTGCGGGTTATCGGTGATCTGGTTAAGCCCACCTCAGGAAACATTACCGTCAATAACAAATCGGCACCCAAAGCACGTTTGGATCGTGATTATGGTATGGTCTTTCAAGCCGCTACGTTATATGATTGGCGAACCGTAGCTAAAAATGTTCAATTGCCTTTGGAATTGATGAATTATCCCAAGGACAAAAAAGAGGCCCGTACACGTGAAATGCTTAAGTTGGTTGAACTTCAAGATTTTCATAACCATTATCCCTGGCAGCTTTCAGGCGGGATGCAGCAGCGTGTGTCGATTGCCCGGGCGTTGGCCTTTGAACCATCGATTCTGCTGATGGACGAACCATTCGGCGCTCTGGACGAAATGACTCGCGAGCGGTTGAACTTAGAACTACTTAGCATTTGGCAAAAAACCCAAACCACCGTTATCTTTGTTACCCACAGTATCACCGAAGCGGTTTTCCTATCCACCCGCGTTATTGTTATGTCGGCCCGCCCCGGCCGAATTACCCACGATATCAAAATCGATCTCCCTCAGCCCCGTAACACCGATACTCGTGAGGATGTCCGTTTTTTCCAGCTTGAAAACGAAGTGCGCGAAGCCTTGCGCGAGAGCGAAAGGGCCAGCTCATGAACGAAGCGACACAGCGCTATTTGGCTCCGATTATCATTTTGGTCATCATTTTAATCCTGTGGGAAGGGTTGGTGGCTTATTTTCAAGTGCAGCAGTTCCTTCTGCCACGCCCATCCATCATCCTCTCCAACTTGGTACAAGTTGTGCGCATAACTCCGGGAACAACCACGGCCAACGCCGAAGATGTTCAAAAGCAACTCAAAGAAGATAGTCTGGTGATCACCATTCCCGCCGAAGCTTCTCCCCAACTTACCTCGGCACTCACCTCGGCGGCTATGCTCAAAACACCCTGGTTCGGCTCAACGCTGCTTCTATTGCAAGGTCAAAATCTAAGCCCTATTCTTCAGGCGGCCTGGTTTACACTCAAGGAAGCGTTAGGTGGATTTGCTATCGGCTGCGGCGGCGGAATTTTAGTGGCGCTTATCACCGCCCGCTGGACAGCCTCACGGGAAGCACTCATGCCTTTCGCTATTGCGGCCAACTCGATGCCCATTATCGCTTTTGCCCCCATCGCCAACAACTGGTTTGGCATCGACAATCCTTTCTCTAAAATGTCTGTTGTAGCGATTATGGTTTTCTTTCCGGTGATGATCAACATGGTACGCGGTCTTACCCAGGTTGATTCGCGCTCGCTTGAACTTATGCGTTCGTATGCCGCCGGTGAATTTGAAATTATTCGCAAACTGCGAATTCCCAACGCACTGCCTTTTCTCTTCAACGGCTTAAAAGTTGCCGCTGCCTTGAGTATGATTGGTGCCGTTGTGGGTGAATATTTTGGTGGCCCCCGAATAGCCCTGGGGGTGTTTATTACCCAAGAAGCAGCCCTTTTTCGCTTCGCGTCTGCCTGGGCGGCCATTATCATCGCGTGTATTATGGGCATTACCCTCTACCTGATCATTATTGGTTTAGAGCGCCTGGCAATGCCCTGGCATGTAACATTTCGATAAAATTACAATTTCAATCAAAACTTTAAAGGAGGTGCTGCTTAACCAAAAACGAACTGTAACTTTTTGTAGTTGTTTTTATTTCAACTTTTGCACTACCTTTTCAGAAAGAATTTGATAAACAAATACTCTATAAAATTCAAAAACCCTTTATCAAACTCGATTTGAAGAAGTATTACCTTATTGGAGGAGAATTCAATATGCTCAGAAAGTTGTTGTATTTATTGGCTTTATGTGTCAGTATCACCTTGCTGCTCGCCGCTTGTGGTGGAACGGTTAATGACGCTGTAGAAGAAGCCCAAGAAGAACCGGCGGCCACCGAAGAAGCGGCCGTCGAAGCACCCGCCGCCGAAGAACCGGCGGCTACTGAAGAAGCGATGGCCGAAGCACCGGCCGCCACCGAAGAAGCGATGGCCGAAGCACCCGCTGAGGAAGACCCCC
>JAGRBY010000661.1 GCA_020433835.1 Anaerolineae bacterium
CCTCGCCCTAAGGGCGAGGGGAGTCGCGTCTGCGACGGGGTGAGGGTGAAACACGATTTTCATTCCTCAAAAATAACTCCTGTAGGACAAACTTAAGTTTGTCCTACAGTGGCTTTCGTATCGACTAAACCGTCGAGTTATCCATCTACTCCGTCGGTTCTGCTGTGGGTTCTGTGGTCGGTTCTGCGGTCGGCTCACCGGTTGGTTCCGCAGTAGGTTCAGCGGTCGACTCTACCGCCGGGGTTTCTGCCGGGGGCGTATAGCTGATACTGCTTAGAATCGGTTCCATCAGCGTGGCGAACACTTCATCAGCCGTGTCCGGAGAGGCCGCCATCTGAACCGCGATCACTCCGCCGACGTCAGCATCTTCGGCCAGCGCCGCCCGAACAATCGCGAGGGGATTGGATCGGTTTTCCAGAATAAGCCACTGATAGTTGCCGAGGGGTTCATCGCGGGCGATTTCCTGATAGGCTTGGCCTAGTTGGGTTACTATATCCGCCACTGTTTTATCCTTTTGCAGGCCCACGTTCACGGCGCCGGTGCTATAGTTGTTCGGGTTGTTGGGGTCCATATAAAACTTCTGCAGCGGGGCAAAAGACCACTGGCTGGGTAAATCCAGCGTGATGCTGTTCGGCAGGGTCTGCTTGACCAGAGTCAATTCGGCCAGTGGGGTGGGGTAGCCCAAGAAGATGGGCTGGCTGTCGCTCAGGCAACGGCTATCGGGGGCCTGGGTCGGATTGGCTATAAATTCAGCCAGCATATCAATGGCGCATGGGATGTAGGGAATGGCGCCATGGCCGGAGCCGGGGAAGGTGTAGACGTAGGCGGTCTCCATCTTGCTGCCGACATACTCACCGTAAGGCAGGGGCGTAATCGGGTCGTGGGTGCCGTGGAGGATCAACAGGGGAATATCGGTATTGTCAATGATAAACGGCTCCTCAGTTTCCGGCGCAACGTTCATAATATCGCAGCCGCGGGCAAAATCATCGCCACCGGTTATGGACTCAAACTGGGCATAGGGCGGGCCAAAGTAGTTGCCATCCGCCACCAGAGAGTTTTGCCGGGAGCAGAGCATGGTAAAGTACATCGCCCTAGCCACCTTACTCGGCTCCAGTTGCGATGACAGGACCTTTTCAATCCAGCCATAATCACTATTTTGGGCGCTGTTAAAAATATTGCGCGGTAGAACTTCGCCCTCGGTGGTCTGGTACAGTTCCTGAAAAATAACATTGATGAGCTTATCGCCGTCCAGCGTTGTCTCCACGGTGGCCGGGGCATCCGGCACCACCTCCTGTACAGCAGGCGGCACCGTCAAAGTAACGGAAATGGGTTCTGTATTCAACTGGTCTATCAACGATAACGTCACCTTCTCGAGATCGGGAAATTCTTGATTGCAACTCTCACTTTGAGCGCACTCGGTAAAAAGATTGCGCAAGGCGTAGCTGCCGGTGTTGCGAGAGTTGGCGTTGAATTCCACGTCCGGGGCGACGACGCCATCGATGGTGACGCTGCGAAGCTGAACCGGGTGCTGGTCGGCCTGATCGATGACGTACTGGCCCAGCAGCGTGCCGTAAGAAACGCCGTAGTAGTTGAAGCTGTTGTAGCCCAGCGCCTGGGCCACCGCGTACATATCGGCCGCATTTTCGACCGAGTTGAAGGCATCAAGATCAACTCCCTCGGCCTGTAAACGGTCGTGGCATTCTTGGATGTACGTTAAGTCGTGATCGTCTACCAACCCCTGAGCGGCATCCAGGTCATGCGCCGTTTGCTCCGGACAGAGCATGCTGGGCCGGGAGTACAGCGTGCCGCGCTGTTCCACAAAGACCAGGTCGCGGCCGGCCAGCAGCTCCTGCATTTTGGGAACACTCGGCAGGATCTTATTGGCAAATGCATCAATCGAGGAGCCGCCGGGGCCGCCTTGCTCCATAAAGAGCGGGTCGGGGGCAGGGTTTTCGCCGGTGCTGCGGGCGCGAACCACGGCCACCTGGATGGTCGGGCCGTCGGGTTGGCTGTGAAATTCCGGTACGGTGACATAGCCGCAGTCGACCAGGTCGGTTATGGCCGGCGGTACGTCGAAGGTGGCGCAGTCAACCGCTTCCCAGGCCTCGCTAAAGGTACGGGGCGGGCCGGCCGGCATGCTTTCCGAGGCCGAGGCCAGTTGGAAGGTACCGCCGTCGGCCATGGTATCCAGATAGAGGAAGCCGTTTTCAAAGAAGAAGTTTGAGACAGAGCTAAGTTTTGTCAGAAACTCATCAGCGCGCGATTCCGGCGAACACACCTGCATGGTCGTCGGCCCCAGTTCCAGGCTCAAGCTGCCGTCATCAGCGGCGGTGTAGGTGCCGGTGGCATTCTTACAGTCGGCCACCACGTCAAGTGTGCCGTCGGTGTTGAAGGTGACCGTGTAGGCTGCCGGGTCGTCGATGTCGAACTGCTGCACTGGATCGGTGAAGCTGCCCCACAGCCAGGGGTTGGTGGTCAGCTCGATGGCGGCGGTGACCCGCTCGGCGGGGGCATCGTCAGTGGGTGTATCGTCGGGGGTCTGGGCCAGGACAGGCCAGGCCATCGAGGCCAATATCAGTAGGGCAATAATTAGGGTCAATTTTTTCACTTTCATCTCCTTTGATAAGTTGATTAGTACAATAAGGGTTACATAGTTCATGTCATTTCGCAGCCGAAGGCGGAGAAATCCCTTAGTTGGCTGGTTAAGCGACCAGGCCGGTTGGCAAACTCGGGCAACCTCCCTTGAGATATTTCGTTAAACCAATGACCATCTCATTGATTGTAGTCTCATAGGGACTTCTCCACTGCGCTGCGAAGTGACATGTCTATAACGATATTTTTCGTTCTTTCTTCCCCAATCAATTGGTCAGGATAACAACGCCTCCTTGTCTACTTTGCCGATGCCGCGCAGCAGCCACGGCCCTCATTAAACATTGGGGGTGGTTTCTTTATGCTTCTTCATCTCTTTGATGATCGCTTACTGCCCGCCGACAGTGACTGACTCCAGCAGGGCCGGCAGCTTCTCCTGTCGATACGACTCGACGTAGTCCGGGGCTTGATTTTGCACGAAAACTACATAGGTACCGGCGTCATCGGCAAAGGTGATGATATCAATCCCAAATTCAAAGCCTTGAATGGGCACCCCGTCTGCCTGATAACGTTTGGTGGGAAGACCTGCTACCGGGTCACCATCCACTATTTCGTTCTCAGGCAGACCAATCTTGGACATTAATGACATGATCGCTTCTTCCGGTGTTTGGGACGGCAAGGCCAGGAGCGTGACAATAACAGGTGGCGAGCTATAGCCGCCGCTCGTATCCTGGAACCCGGCCGGCAGCTCCATCGAGAATGAAGCAGCACCGTCATCGCTGGTGACCGTTACCTGGCGCGGTACGGCAAAGGCGAGCGGCTGGTTGGCGCAACTGGTATCGGGTTCGGTGGAGGGATCGGTCATGAAGGCATCCATAATGGCCAGGCCGCAAGCACTACTCCCTTGGATGTGCGTGCCGGTGGGGAAGATGACATTGTAGCTATTGGACAAGCCCGTCGCTACATTATCCCCGCCAACGACCGGGGTGGCCGGGTCCAGCGCCCCTTGCAGCAAGAGCGTCGGCACGTCAGAAGTGACCAATTCGTCGGAACTGTCCGGCAGTTGAGTCACCTTTAGCAGCGGGCAATAGGTGATGTAACCGTTGGCGTCATCCAGGGCCTGAGCAATGTACATTTCCGGATAATCTTCCAGATGAAGATCATCCAGAGAGTTGACCGGATCATCGGTACAGGCGACGGCAAAGTGCATCACTCTGGCGCTGTCTCTGGCGTTCAAGGTCAGGGGGACGACCTGGCTCAAAGCGGAAAAGTCACCCTCCTGCATCTTATAAGCCAGGCTTGGGACCAGGCTATATCCGCCGGGGGTGTACAAGTGGATAAACAGCCCGCTCATGGCCAGCGCGCCATCGAGTTGGACCGTGCCCGTCTGGCCGCCACCAACGTCAACCTGAACCGGTAAGGGTTGGGGATTATCATTCAGCCCAGCTATCACCTCGGCCAACGTGCCTTC
>JAGRBY010000662.1 GCA_020433835.1 Anaerolineae bacterium
TACTACCACGAGGCGCTGCCGCTATGGCATCAGTTGAATGATCGGCGTGGGCTATTGCACTCGTTGGCCGGGCTATCGCTGGCTGTTGATTTTGATCTGGAAGTCGATCCCACCCCCTTGACCGAGTCCCTGGCCTGGGCCGAGCAAAGTGTGCAGATTGCCCGTAACATCAACTGGCAATCCGGCGAAGCCCTGGCCCTTATCTGTTTGGGATTGGTGCAGTTTCGGCAGGGAAATTATGGCCCTGCCCTAGAGACTATGCAGCAGGCACTTTTTGTGGCCGAGGAAATCCAGCATCGAGGCTGGCAAGCGGACAGTTTGCACGCCCTGGGTGCACTGCATTTAGATATATTGGCTTTGGACGAGGCCCGGAATTATTTGGAACAAGGGCTAACGCTGGCGATTGAACTCAATTCTATGATTTGGATTCGCCAGGCAACCAGTGCGCTGGCCCTGGTTTACATCAGCCAGAACGAACTGCCACAAGCCCAAACCCTGCTCGATCAAGCCCTGCCCGCTGATGCTTCCATGCAGGGACTCCAACAGCGCCTTATCTGGGGATCTCGCATTCAACTGGCTCTGGCTCAAGGGCAAGCCGAAACGGCTCTACAATGGATCGAGCGGTTAATGGCGGCCACCGTCAATTTGCCTTCATATTCACTGCAAGGCAAGACCGAGGAAGCTGTGGCGGTGCCGCATTTAAGCCTGCTCCACGGGCAGGCGTTGCTGGCTTTGGATCGCTTAGATGAAGCGGAAGCAACTCTTCAGGCGGGGATAGCGGCTGTTATTCCGCAGGGTCGGTTAGGTCTACAGTGGCGACTGTATGCACTGTTAGCTCAGGTCTATCGAGCCAAAAAACAACACCCCCAGGCTGATCAAGCTGTAGAAGCAGCTCAGTCCGTTATCGATACGCTGGCGGCCGGCATCCTCGATGCGTCGCTGCGGGATAATTTTTTGCAGCAGGTGGCTAATCATTTACCGGCCCGCACGCCGCCATCGCCGCAGACGCAGGCCAAACAGCACTTTGACGGCTTGACCGCCCGCGAGCGCCAAGTCGCTGCTTTGGTGGCGCAAGGCCAAACCAATCGCGATATTGCCGAAACGCTCATCCTCAGCGAACGCACCGCCGAGCGCCACGTCGCCAACATCATGGCCAAACTGGGTGTCAACAGCCGCGCTCAGATTGCAGTTTGGGCCGTTGAAAAGGGTTTAACTGCCAATTCGTGATTATCGTAAGATCTTCAATTTTCGCCACAATTTTGTAAGCGTTTTATTTTAGAACATGGATGTGCAGGATGGACGGATTTTTTGCTGTATTTTTTTGATCCGTTAATCCTGCGCATCCATGTTCTAATTAGTGGCGAAAAACACGTGAGATCTGAAGATATTTCATCTACTTCACCACTAATATGGGTATCACGGCCAGACGCGCTACGTAGTTTCCCCGATGAATCGCTGCGCTCCTTTGTCTATACTGGTAGAAAATTTAGCCCGAAACGTTGATCGGCCATACACCGGTCGCGGATTTACCCCACAAAGGAGATAAAAAATGCTCGATGCAATGATAAAGAAACAACCGTTGGTTTTTGATAAAACGGATGTGGTCAATTTACAACAAAGTTTAAGCGGCCAACTCTTACAACCCGGCGATCCCAACTACGATGACGCCCGGCGGCTGTGGAACGGAGCCATCGACAAGCACCCGGCCTTCATCGTTCGCTGCCAGACGGGGCAGGACGTTGCGCTGGCGATTCAATTTGCCCGCAAGCAGGCGCTGCCGGTTTCCGTTCGCAGCGGCGGGCATAATACCCTTGGTCTGGCCCTGTGCGATGACGGTTTGGTCATCGATCTGTCGTCTATGAAGGCTATCTCTGTTGACCCGGTTCGACGCATTGCCCACGCCCAACCGGGGTTGACCCTGCGCGAGTTTGTCCAGGCGGTCGAAGGCTACGGCCTGTTGACAACCACCGGCACCTGCGCCGGCAATGGTCTGGGCGGCGCGACTTTGGGCGGCGGTATCGGCTGGTTGATGGGCAAGTATGGTCTCATTATCGATAACGTGCGCGGGTTCGAGATGGTGACGGCTGCCGGGGAACTGCTCACGGTCAATGCTCAGGAAAATAGCGATCTGTTCTGGGGTCTGCGCGGCGGTGGCGGCAACTTTGGCATCGTGACGAACATCGACTACCAACTCCATCCGGTCGGCAAAGTGCTGGCCGGGATGGTCATTCATCCGATGGCCAACGCTCAGGCCGTGATGCGCTTCTATCGCGATTTCAGCAGCGCCGCCCCCGACGAGCTAACGGTCTATGCCGTGCTGGCGAGTCTACCCGACATCGGCCCGGCCATTCTGCTGATCGCCTGCTACTGCGGCAGCGACATGAACGCGGGTGAAAAACTGATGGCCCCGCTGCGACAGTTCGGCTCGCCCATCGTCGATACCATCAAGCCGATGCCCTACAGCGAACTGCTGGCCCTCCTCGATCCGGCGTCGCCCGATGGTCGACATTATCACGATACGGCTTACTCGCTGGTGCAAGCGAGTGACGACGCTCTGGAGTCGATTATTACCTGTGCCCAGACCTTTACCTCGCCCTTCTCGGCCATTGTCATCCATCACATCCACGGTGCGGCCACCCGCGTACCGGTCCACGACACTGCCTTTGCTCTGCGCGAACCGCATTACGCCATCGTCAACGCCGCCGGTTGGGAAGAAGGTTTGGCCCAGCCGCACATCGCGTGGGCCGAAGAGTCGCTGGCTCGCATGCGCCCCTTTGCCGGTCAGGGCGTGTACGTCAACTTTATGGGCTACGAACAGGAGTCCGCCGTTCGCGATGCCTATCGCGCTAACTATGAGCGATTGGTTGCCCTGAAAACGAAATATGATCCAACCAACTTCTTTCAATTGAATCAAAACATCAAACCGGCCCCGCAGCACGAGCGCGGTTTGTAGATAAATGGTAAGGAGAAAATGACGATGTTAAATCAAAACAGTCCTGACCTCAATCTGAACCGGCTGGTTCTAAAACCGGGCGAAGGCCACGTTGTTCCTTTACTGAGCAATACCGTCACCATCAAACTATCGAGCGATGACAGCGACGGCCAATTGACCGTCATCGAATATGAGGTTGCGCCAAACGGCCCGATGCCGCCGCCGCATCGGCACACCTACGTTGAGCTGTTTTACATGCTGTCCGGCGAACTGGTCTTTCAAGTGGAAGATCGCTTTGTCACCGCCTCGGCCGGAACCACCGTTATCGTTCCGGCTGGTATCATCCACACCTATAAGAATGAAACGCCGGAACCGGCTCGCTATCTGGTTGTCTGTTCACCGGCCGGGTTGGATAACTATTTTGTAGAATTGGGGGCTTATATTCAAGCCGAGCCGACCTGGCCGCCCAAAGATATGAGCGCCGTCGCCGCGCTTAATCAAAAATACGATACGGAAGTTGTGGCTTCAACCGCTGCGCTAAAGTGACGCGGGCATAGACATGAAAAAAGGGCAACGACCATAACGTCGTTGCCCTTTACATTTATACCATTCTCAAAATTCAGCGTTACCCTTTAGGATGCGGGTGTTCAAAGAAGAAGCGCAGCATCTCGCGCGAGGCATCCGGACCTTTGCCGTCTGTCCAGGCGATGTTCGGATTGCCGCCCGACCAAGCATGACCGGCTCCGTGTACGAGCCACTGCTCCATAATCGGCGCTTCGCCGTCTTCTTGGTAAACCGAGCGGGTGTAGCTGTGGCCGCCGGGTACCTGTCCGCGATGAACGGTTACTTTGGGTTTTGGGCGCTTCTCCTTCTCAGCCCGCACCTGCATCCACTGCCCGATGATGCTGTCGCCGTTGCATGGATTAACCATCGAGTCCTCATCGCCGTGGAAGACGATGGTCGGCACCACGCGCACTTTTGATTTATCGCCCGGCGCGCTGGTCAACCGGTCGGCCGAGGTCGAGCCACCCATTTTGATTAACGCCAGGCCGGTCGGGATGTTGTGGGCGACGCCGTACGGCACGCCCGATTGAATACCGGTCGCCGCGTACAGATCGGGGT
>JAGRBY010000663.1 GCA_020433835.1 Anaerolineae bacterium
GGTTCAACTCAATTTCTTAGCCTTCTGCCCTCAATACCGGAACGATGTTCTGATGTACGACAATTAAGGATTAAGGGGCTAAAAGATGTTATGCCCTACTCCTTACCCCACCGCTTGATCATAGGGTAGCAACTTGAGCCAAAAATAAAATGGTTCTCTCGGGCTAGACACTGACCGCACCCGCCGCGTTATCTTTCGTTCTAATCTCACACCATAGAAATGTTCACCACAAAGCTTACGCAGTTCTCAAGGTGACTGTCACTTGGATGTTCTAAATCGATCTATTTGGGCTAATTCAATGCTGATTTATGACCAATAAGTGACTGTCACCTGACTTTTGCGCAAATCCTAACCATACACCGAGGTTGTTTTTGTCTTACCCGTGAAGTTGTCTCATCTGTGTAAGGAAACCTCGACAATTCCTGGTTTTTTCCGCATAAACCGTCGCAAGTACAGCGACACGTGGTATACTAAATCCATACCCCTAACCGGGCAGAGTCATCTGCTGCCAAAAAGAATTTAACACTTAAGACGCTACCTCTACACCGGAAACTTTAAAAAATGGTATCAATGGGAGCGTTTTATATCTTTGTAGAACTGTTTGTGCTAGTAAAGGGGTGTTACTGAAAGAGGAAAAATGGTGGCTACTCCGCCATTAGTTATTTTAGCTACTTGGCAGATACAGTGCTACTGCTGCGCTATTTTGAGGCCCAAGGGCAAGTGCGGCAGGCTGTTTCGGCGCTAAAAAAGCGCCACGGTTCGCACGAAAAAAACCTGCGCGAACTTCAAAAATGATGGCGACCAATCATTGACCAGCAGCGAGGGAGACTCCAAGTCGTGACAACATCGTGTGATAGGGTAGATGAACGGATATTGATCTTGGCTCCCACCGGTCGAGATGGTCCGTTGGCCACAACTGTTCTTACCCAGACCGGATTAAGTTGTATCATTTGTAATGATCTTGCCGATCTCTTGAACAAATTGGCTGAAGGTGCCGGGGCACTCCTTATCACGGAAGAGGCACTCCAGGCAACCTCAGCAGAAGCGTTAATCCAGACATTACAAAATCAACCTACCTGGTCAGAACTGCCATTTATTTTGCTTACGAGTCAGAGGCATGAGCAGCAGCCTAAAAATCTGGAGAGCTTCTACCAGTGGGCCATCGATGTTCATGTTACGCTGCTCAAACAACCAGTTTCAACAGCCGCATTGGTAACGATAGTTCAAACTGCGCTAAGGGCGCGACGGCGGCAATATCAGGTTCGGGATCTGATGACTCAACTCCAAACCCAAAACCGGCAGCTTGAGCAGGAGATTGATGAACGCAAGCAGGCGGAAATCCGGTTACAAGCCTTAAATGAAACATTGGAACAGCGTGTCTCCGAACGGACGGTTGCACTGGAGACCATTAACCACAGGTTGAATGATAAGGTTGCCCGGCTCAAAAAAGCCGAACAAGTTCTGGCCGAAGAGCGCCACCTTCTGCGCACCCTTATCGACAACATCCCCGATCACATCTATGTCAAAGATGATCAAAGTCGGTTTGTAATCGGGAATAGTTATGTCGTTCAGGTCATGGGCGCTAATACCGAAGCCGAAATTTTGCACAAGACCGATTTTGATTTTTACCCTGCCAGTCTGGCCAACCGCTACCATACTGATGATATGCTTGTCCTGCACAGCGGCCGGCCGCTCGTCGAGCGCGAAGAGCCGTTGATCGATCCTACCGGAAAACAGCGTTGGCTGTTAACAACAAAGGTGCCGTTGTATGACAAAAACGGCACGACAACCGGGCTGGTGGGCATTAGCCGAGATATTACCCACCGTAAGCAAACCCAGCAGGCGTTGCGGGACAGCGAAGAACGATTTCGAAAAATTTTTGAGGATGGTCCGTTGGGGATGGCTGTTCTTGATTGTACATCGCGCTACATCACGGTCAATACGAAACTGGGTGAAATGCTGGGCTATACCGAGTCCCAGTTAGCCGACCAAACACCATTCCGATTCATCCATTGGGAGGATGTAGAAAACTACCGGCGGTTAGCTGATCAGTTTTTGCAAGGGAAAATTACCGATTATCATATCGAGCAACGGTATGTGACCCAAAGCGGCAACCTGGTTTGGGTTTCGCTAACCGCCGCATTACTAACCACCGGTGAAAAAAACACCCCCTACCGGCTGGAAATGATACAAAACATTACCGAACGCAAAAAGATAGAACAGGAGCGCCTTACTTTATTAGTAACGGTCAGCCGCCAACACCAACAGTTACGGGTGCTATCGGCCCGCCTGGCCGAGGTTCAAGAGACGGAGAGGCAGCATTTGGCTCGAGAACTACACGATAAGGTCGGTCAAGCCCTTACGGCGCTCAATTTTAATTTAGGCTATATACACACCCAAATTTCTCGTGGCTCTGGCGCATTAGCCCAAGATCGACTTAATCAGGCGGTTGAGTTAGTTGAGACTGCGATGGATCATATTCGCAATGTAATGGCCGATCTCAATCCGCCACTGCTGGATGAGGCCGGTCTAATAGAGGCATTAAGCTGTTTTGCTGAGCGCTTTACGGGCTGGAGTGGTGTGCCGGTTACTATTGAGAACATAACACCAGAATCGCGCCCAACAGCCTCAATGGAACGGACTCTTTTCCGGATTGCTCAAGAAGCCTTAACCAACGTAGCCAAACATGCGGAAGCTACCGAGGCAACTATCCGATTTGAATCAAATGATGGTGAACTCCGTCTCATTATAGCCGACAACGGCAAGGGGTTCTCAACCGCCGTGGCTCGCAACCATAAAAACCCCGATCATTGGGGCTTGCTGGCCATGGCCGAACGGGCCGAAATGGTTAACGGTCATTGCCGTATTGAGTCGCAGCCCGGAAAGGGGACGCGCGTTATCGTAAATGTACCCAGTTTAGCCCGTGTCGTCAGTAATTAGAACGAACGCTTTTAGGCAGTGGAAGAGGATAAGGAATGAAAACGACAATCTATTTGGCTGACGATCATCCCATTGTCAGAGATGGTTTGCGGTTAATTTTAGAAACAGAGCCAAATCTAAGCATTGTGGGGGAAGCCGATAATGGGGAAATAGCGGTAGAGGAGGTTTGCCAATGCTGTCCCCATTTTGTCATTATGGATATTTCCATGCCCAAAGTTGACGGTATCAGGGCAACAGCCCAAATTAAGGTCTGTTGTCCTCAAACCAACGTCATTATGCTCTCAATTCACGCTACCACCCGCCACATCACCTGGGCCTTAGAGGCAGGAGCAGACGGCTATCTACTCAAGGGGGCATCCAGCACCGACATAATTGACGCTATCTATGCCATCCAACGCGGGCATCAGTATTTCAGTAAGGCTATCGCCAATCTTACTGGCTATAATAACAGCAAGGCTACGCCGAATTACCAACCTGTTAACCCTCTAATCGATCTAAGCGCCCGCGAACGAGAGGTGTTTTTGCTGGTGGTTGAAGGCCGAACAAGCGCCGAAATTGGCGAGATGTTAGCTATTTCTCGTAAAACTGTTGACACCTACCGTACCCGTATTATGCTTAAGTTACATCTTGATGATGTCCCCAGCATGGTTAGGTTCGCCATCCAAAAAGGTGTGACTTCCTTAGACTAGACCATCCTCGACATTGATGCAGCCGTAGATTTTTATACCAATTTGCTCAATACGGAGCGACCTTCGCCTGCTGTTAAATGCATAAAAACTACATGCAAAACACAAACAGCGCCGACGTATTGCCTAATGACTTGCAGCAACTGCTGGTTACGGCCAAAGTACAGTTATCGTTTTGCCACATCGACTAAGAACGGTGAAGATTACTTGGAGGAAACCCGGACTGGACACCAGATGATGGGCCGGTTCAACGTTGACATCGCTATGGCCGACGATACCCATAATTTTGAATGGCTCTATATGTGTTTTGAGGAGGAACGCTGACCGATGTCATTCCCGCATGCTTTTAGCGGGAATCCATCGCCATAAGACCGGTTGGATGCCCGATAAAGACATTCGGGCATGACCATGGCCTCCAT
>JAGRBY010000664.1 GCA_020433835.1 Anaerolineae bacterium
GTCTGGTTTGGTGGCTTAACCGGGGTGCAGGCGCGTTTGCAGGTAGCCGATGCACAGGCGTTGGTGCAGCGCGATATCGACGAGAACTTTCACAGCGTCTTCATCGCCACCAAAGACAGCGGCATCGAACCGTTTGAGGATATCAGCGGTCTGGAGCAGCTTAAAGGCCACACCTTTACCTTCGGCAGCGACTCGTCGACCTCGGGCCGCTTGATGCCCCAATATTTTATGAGCCAGGCCGGGGTCACGCTCGATGACTTCAAAGGCGAACCCGGTTTCTCTGGTTCGCACGATGCCACCATCCAGCTGGTTGAGTCCGGCTCGTATGAAGCCGGAGCGCTTAACGAAAGCGTTTGGGATGCCCGCGTTGAGGCCGGTGAGGTCGATCTCGATAAGGTGCAGCTTTTATGGCGCACCCCACCCTATCACGACTACCACTGGGTCGCTCGACCGGACCTAAACGAGCGCTACGGCGAGGGGTTCACCGATAAGATCACCCAGGCTTTTATCGCTCTTGATCCCAACGTGCCTGAACAAAAGGAAATTCTCGATCTATTTGGCACCGACAAGTTTATCGCTACCACCAACGACAACTACGCCCAAATCGAGGCGGTGGGCCGCGAAATCGGCAAGATAAATTAGTTGCGTTATGAGGAGCGTCAAAGTTTACTTTGACCGTACCGCTATTATGACAAAGCAAGCTTTGTCGCTCCTTGTGTGTCCATCGATGAACCCAATAACGTCGTAGGAATTCAATGCCTTATCTACCTGTAGAAACCTCAAATCTTATCTTCGAACTAAAAAACGTCACGCATCAATTCGGCACGCTGGCGGCGGTGCGTGCTGTCAACCTGCACGTTCGCGCCGGTGAGCGCGTGGCGCTGGTTGGGCCGAGCGGCGCGGGGAAAAGTACGCTAATTAACCTGCTCAACGGCACGCTCTCTCCAACTCAGGGCGAAGTGTGGGTGTTGGGGCAAAACTTGGCGAAGCTCAGCCCGCGCGGATTGCAGCAAGTCCAGCGCCAAATTGGCACGGTTTATCAGCGGTATCACCTGGTTGATAACCTGCGTGTTATCCACAATGTCAACGCCGGGCATCTGGGGCGCTGGTCTTTTCTCAAAGGTGTGGTGTCGCTGGTCTGGCCGCTGGAGGTCGAAACCGCCGCCGCTGCATTGACCCAGGTGGGCATCCCTGAAAAAATCTACGAGCGCACCGACCGGCTCTCCGGCGGCCAGCAGCAGCGGATCGCTATTGCCCGAGTGCTGGTGCAGCAGCCTCAGGCCATTCTGGCCGATGAGCCGGTGGCCAGCCTCGACCCCGAACGCAGCCGGGAAATTATGCGTTTGCTGGGTGATGTCACCCAGGCCGGCGGTAAAACCCTGGTCGTCAGCCTGCACGACATCGACCTGGCCCGCAGCCATTGCGAACGCATCGTCGGCCTGCGCGAAGGCCAAATTCTGTTCGATTTACCGACCGATGAGGTCGACGAAACCCTTATTCGAGCGTTATACAAAATTACAATCTGATGCAAAAAACATTATCGGGTCAACCGTCCATCCCTTCAACGGCAATGACGCGACCACCTGTATTTAATCGAAAAACGATTTGGGTGCTGTTATTTATAGCGGCTGTAATCTGGGCCTTGCTGCAGGCCGGGCTGTTTCAGCACGATCTCGTCAACCCCGGCGGTTGGGAGCGGGTGCGCCGCTTTCTCACCGCCGCCCTCCATCCTGAACTCAGCCCCGATTTTTTGTGGCTCACCCTTGATGCTACCCTCACCACACTGGCCTTTGCCGTGTGCGGTACGTTCCTCAGCCTGATCTTTGGGTTTGTGGCCGGTATCTTTGCTTCGGAGGTGTGGTGGCAATCGATCTTGCCGTCGAGGGCCGGTCGTTGGCCTCTGTATCGTGCGCCGTGGCTGGTTATGCGTTCGGTATTGGCCTTCCTGCGAGCCATTCACGAGATTATCTGGGGGCTTTTCTTCATTAATATCATCGGCCTCGATCCGCTATCGGCCGTCTTGGCGATTGCCATCCCGTTCGGCGCGGTCACCGGCAAAGTCTTCTCCGAAATCCTCGATGAAATGCCCCGCCAGCCTTATCTCACGCTGCGCAACAGCGGCGTCTCGCCGGCGCACGCTTTTGCTTACACGCTGGTACCGCAGGCTTTTCTCGATGGCTTGTCTTACGGCTTTTACCGCTTCGAGTGCTCTATTCGGGCGGCGGCGGTGTTGGGCATTATCGGTGCGGGCGGCCTGGGCCACGAAATTTTTCTAAGCCTGCAATCGCTGCGCTACGAACAAATTTGGACGCTCTTCTTTGCCCTCTTTGCGCTCAATGGGCTAACCGATGTGTGGAGCGGCTTGCTGCGCCGTCGCTTAGGGACAAAATTTAGCTGCAGCGGTGCCGATTGTGTCGAGATTGATGCGCAATCGTTGGCTGCACCCCGACGGTATCGCTATGATCGGGTTGTCAGGGTGTCGTTAATTGCAGCCGCGCTGCTTATTCCTTTTTCTTTTTGGTACATTCAGCCCAGTGTTGGTAAACTATTCTCCAATCGGGCGCTGCTGCATCTGGCTGAGGTGGCACGCTGGTCTTTTCCGCCCGATTTCAGCCGTCTGCCGCTGCGTGAATGGGCCGAACTCTCGGCGGTAACCGTGGCGATGTCGCTGCTGGCCATTGCCGGCGCGGGACTGTTGGGGCTGGTGCTGTCCTTTCCATCCGCTCACAATTTTCTACTGCCCGGCGGCTTACTGGTTCCAAGCAAGACAGCTCTTTTTTATCGAATCTTGGGTTGGGCCGTCCTGCTTGTTGCCCGGTTCATCTTGTTGGTGGCCCGTTCGATCCCGCCGCCAGTGTGGGCCTTGCTCTTTATTTTTGTTCTTTTTCCGGGCATCTTACCGGGTGCGGCGGCGTTGGGGTTGTACACGCTCGGCATTATGGGACGTCTAATGGCCGAGATTGTTGAAAATCTGGATGAGCGACCGTTGACGGCGCTCAAAGCCCTTGGAGCGCGGGGGGGGGATATCTTCACCTATGGCATTTTACCGCTGTCCGCGCCGCGCTTTTTGTCCTACGGTCTTTATCGCTGGGAGGAAGCCATTCGGGCTACGGTTGTCATCGGCCTGGTAGGGGCCGGTGGTTTAGGCCAACTGCTCACCGAGCAGCTTAGCAGTTTCGATTATCAGGGTGTCTTCACCACGCTTATTGTTTTTATAAGCCTTATTTTTGTGGTCGATCTCATTAGTGCAACCGTGCGGCGCAGCTTTCGAGAAAGCTAGATAGGATTATGAGTTACGCAGTTCAAAAGGTGACAGTCACTTGGCAATAATAAATCGATCTATTTGGGCCAAACGGACGTACATTCTAAATCAAAAAGTGGCTGTCACCTTGTTCATTCGCCCAGTTGTGTAAGTCCTAAGGATAATTCAATGTTAATTTTCCTCCATACCTCCCCCAATCATATTAATACGTTTAATACCTTATTAGCCCACATGGCCCCGGAAATTCCGGCTCGTCATATTGTCGATGAGTCGCTGTTGCACATGGCGCGTGTAAAGGGCTTAAACAAAGAGATTCAACAGCGGGTCGATGCAGCTATCCTGTCGGCAGTCAGGTGGTCATCGGATGTGGTATTATGCACCTGCTCCACCATTGGAACTTATGCCGAGGGAGCTAACCGACTTATCGATAACCCAATTCTCCGTGTTGATCGCGCCATGGCCGAACAGGCTGTCCTCAGCGGCTCACCGATGGTCATCGTCGCAACCCTGGCCAGTACGCTGGCTCCTACCAAAGCCCTCATTGTCGATGCCGCCCTAACGGCCCAAAAGACGGTTGGCATTATCGAAATGCTGGTCGAGCGAGCCTGGCCTAAATTTGAGCAAGGCGATCAAACCGGTTATTTTGAATGCATTGCCGACACGCTATATGTAGCCGCCTCTATAGGTCGCATTATCGTTTTGGCCCAGGCCTCGATGGCCGGGGCCGTAGATTTATGCCCCGACATCACCGTGCCGATTTTA
>JAGRBY010000665.1 GCA_020433835.1 Anaerolineae bacterium
CGATTGGCCCACTCCAGCAGGCGCAAGCGACGCCGTAAGCTCATGCGGATACCGAGCGGGTATTGGTAGGACGGGGTGATGTAGACCAGCCGGGCATCGGGCGCGGTTTTTTGGCCGGCCTTGAGGCTCAACCCTTCGCCATCGACAGGCACCGGAACGGGTTCAACGCCAACACCCAGCAAAGCCATGCGGGCATCAACATAGCCGGGGTCTTCCATCCAGACCTTATCGCCGGGATCGAGCAGGATTTGGGCGGCTAAACTGATAGCCTGCTGCGTTCCGGCGACCACAATAATTTGGTCGGCGTCGCAGCGCACCCCGCGCGATGCGCCCAGATAGGCAGCGATGGCCTCTCGCAGCGGGCGATAGCCCAGGGCATCGCCATACCCAAAGTTGGACATGGGCAGGTAACGCCAGTGATGCGCCACCAAGCGCTCCCATAGCTTGAAAGGAAATTCATCAACCGCCGGTAGTCCGGGTTGAAAAGGCACCGGCAGGCTGGCCACGCGGCGCACCGGGGACGCGGCCACAAGCTCACCCCGCTGCGATAAAATGTCGCTCCGGTTCCAGCGGTGGGGTGTTTGGGTTTCGGGCGTGTGACCGCGCAGCTCCAGAATATCTTCGGGCAGGTTCGAGGCCACATAACTGCCCGCGCCAACCTTACTCTCGATGTAGCCTTCGGCAGTGAGCTGGTCGAAGGCGTTGACGACCGTGTTGCGCGAAACCCCCAGCTCGCCGGCAAAGACGCGGGTTGGCGGCAGGCGCATTCCGGCGGCAAGCTGGCCGGCCAAAATTCCGTCGCGCAGCCGTTCGTAAAGCTGTTGGTAAAGCGGAACCGGGGCGTCGGGGTCGAGCGCCACGATCCCCAAATTGATAAACGCTGTATGTTTCGCCATAAAGCAACCGACCTGCCGTAATGTTACGGCTTATTACGAGTGGGTGGGGATTGTAAGCATTATAAAACGTTGGGCGGGAATGACAAAACCTTATGATAGATGGGTCTAGCGTCAAACCCATTGCAGTCTTTGTCCTAGCCTGGTAAAATAAGAAGTAGAAGCTTTCATGGGTAATGCTGTGTTTCGTTTGAGATCGAGAGCGCACGTAGGCCGTAATAGGGGCTGTGATGGAACCATCTGATAGCCAAAAATTACTAACCCAGGGTGTGGCGTTGGTTAAAGCCATCCACGGCAAAGGCCCGCTGCCGCCCAACGTGCCACCCGATAGCTCGCCGGAGGATTTACGGAAAGAGGCGCGTAAAATTCTGCTGCGGGTGACCGACCTGGATGACCAAGACATCCGGGTCTGGTTATGGCTAAGTGCCGTGGCCGAAGATAATACCGAACGGTATATCTGCTATCAAAATATTCTCTCCCTTGACCCGCACAACAAAGCCGCCTTAAACGGACTGGAGCGCCTGTATCGCGAAGTTGAAAACAGTCCGGCCGAGGCCGCTCTCGCGAAACCGGTAAAACCACCCGGCACTCACGATGACCCCCACCCAACCCACTATAAGCGCCTCAAACCTGCTCCAGCCTCCACCACTCGCCCCGACACCGCCGGCGCGGGCCAGGACCGCTGCCCCTTCTGCCGCCGGCCGGTTGGCACCCTGGATACCACCTGCCCTCACTGCACCTTGCCCCTGATGGTACCATGCCCCGCCTGCAACACGCTGATGGATGTTGAGTGGACGCGCTGCACCGAGTGCAACCACAACCTGGGCGATTATCGCCGGGGGGCGGCCTACTTTATCGAACTGGCCGATCAGTATCAGCAGTACCACCGGCTAGCGCATGCAGACCAGTTTTTACAGTACGCCGACACTCTGGAGCCTGATCGGCCTGATGTGCAGCGGCGGTTAAGCGAAGTGCAGGCCGGGCGGGGCAAACCGGAGGAAGCGATTGCCACGCTGAAAGCGGCCATCGAAGCGGAGCCGGACAACGGTAACCTGTATATTTCGCTGGGCAATGTCTATCGGCAAAGCCGTCACTACAGCCAGGCGGCGCAAAGCTATCTCGATGCCCTCGCCCGTGCGCCCAAATCAGCCGAGGCTTATTTTGCGCTGGGCGATCTCTATCTGGAGCGGGATAAGATTAAAGAAGCGCGGGAACCGCTACAAAAAGCCACGCGCCTCAACCCGCAAGACGGGCATGCCTGGGCGCGGCTGGCCGAAACGTATGATGCGCTTCAGCAATACCGCCCGGCGGTTAAGGCCTATCAGCAGGCCGAACGCCATCTATCGCCGGAGTTGGTGCTTTACAAGCAGGTGCGCGAGCGGCTCAACCAGCTTAACCCCCGCTTGCCGGCGGAACTGCTGCAAGGCTGGCCGGAATTTCTACGGCAGGTGAGCGGCCCGATACTGGTCTTTCTAATCGCCCTACTGCTCGATTCGGGGCTGCGGCCGTGGTGGATCCATTGGAGCGGCTGGCTGGTGCTGCTGCCGGCTTTGCTGGGAACACTGCTGTGGGTCAGTTCTACCACGCTGCCCCAAAACCCCATCATCCGTAGCGCCGCCGGAGCCGAGGGGTTGGCCGAGTTTAAGGGCCGTCCTGTAATAGCCGCCTTAGGGCTGCTGTTGTGGTTTGCCGCCTTTGTGGTGGTTCTGTATCCCATCAATCAATCACCATCAGAGTGGCCCAATTGAACCCATCGCTTATTATCTTCTTGTATATCTTCCTGCAAATCTTTTTTCTGCTGCCGATTAAAGACAAGCGCAGCCCCCGCCACGATTTCCCGTGGGTAACCGCCGGGCTGGTGCTTGCCAATGTGGCAATCCACCTGTGGGTAACCTACACCGTGTATAATCAACCCCACGAGCCGGAGCAGCCCTACTGGCTGGGCATTTACCCTTATATGGAAGTGCCGCGCTTAATTGTTGACCACGAGGGGCTGGGCGTATTGTCCTCGTTGACCAGCACCTACCTGCACGCCAATATGGGCCACCTGCTGGGCAATATGTTCGTCCTCTGGTTTTTTGGGCGCAAGGTTGAAGATGCCACCGGCCACGTTAGTTTTCTGCTGCTCTATACGCTGTGTGGCTTTACCGCCAGTTTGATGAACGTCACGGTCAATACCATTATCACCGGCGGCTTTATTCCCGGCTTCGGAGCCAGCGGGGCTATCGCCGGGGTGATGGGCGCGTACATGTTCCTCTACTCGCAGGAAAAGGTGCTGACTTTGGTTTCCACCTGGTTGGCTCCGGCGATGCCGGTTATCCCCGGCCTCTGTTTTATCCCCATCCCTGTCCCCTTTTGGCTGCCGGCCTGGGTGTTCATCCTATTCCAGGTAACTAAGGATGCTTTGCTTGGTCAATTGGCTATCGAGGCTTACAAGCTGGGCCAAACGTTATCCTTGGGGGTGGGTGTCTTTGCCCACATTGGCGGACTGCTGGGCGGGATGCTGTTTGTTTACCTCTTTGTGCGTTCGGAAGTGCTGGCCGGGCACCGCTGAACAAGTCGCTGATAGTAATAACTGGACGAACTCTAGACAATTCGGTAGAATATCGTCTATCCGTAAAATAAGCAGCCACTGGAAAACACCGTTGAACCGTAGTAAGAAACCAGGGTTTTGATGCCTATAGAAAGCCGTTTGCGGCAAAAAGGTCACTTTTAACGCTAAAAAACCTGGTTTCTAAAAAAGTGCAAAGGTAATAGACTGGAAAACAGCGATGACCCCTATTGTAATTATTGGCGCGGGCGTGGGCGGGTTGACAACCGCCGTGGTTCTGGCCCGGGCCGGTTTACCCGTTACCGTTTTAGAAGCCCACGTTTACCCCGGCGGCTGTGCCGGAACCTTCTACCACCAAAAGTATCGCTTCGATGCCGGGGCCACGTTGGCCGGTGGTTTTTACCCCGGCGGCCCCATGGACCTTGTCGCGCAGGCAGCGGGCATTACACATTGGCCCGCCCATACCGCCAACCCGGCCATGGTCGTCCACCTGCCCGACGGCACAGCCGTGCCGCGCTGGATGGATGAGCGCCGTCACCATGAGCGGCGCAACGCTTTCGGCCCCCACAGCGACC
>JAGRBY010000666.1 GCA_020433835.1 Anaerolineae bacterium
TACCTACTGAGCTACGTGGGCAAACTAGTCGGGGCGGACGGATTCGAACCGTCGACCTCTTGAACCCCATTCAAGCACGCTACCGGACTGCGCCACGCCCCGAAAAAACAGTTTTAACAGTCGGGATGGGCGGATTCGAACCGCCGGCCTCTTCGTCCCGAACGAAGCGCGCTACCGGGCTGCGCTACATCCCGAAAGGTTTTTGTTAATGCACAGCAAAGAAAGAGTATAGCACTACTTGAGCGCGCTGTCAAGCACTATGCATGCCCATAAATGGACTTCATCTCATCATATACCCGGCTAACACCGGCTCTAATTCGCTTTTCAATAAGCGATTTTTCACCTGGTCGATAAGTGAAAAAGTCGATCATTTGGCTGATGACCACCGCGGCTTCAGCCTTAGTTCGACCGGATTTATACTGGCTCCGTACCTTTGAGCGCAAGGCCCGGATATATTCAGAAACCGGCTCGCTATCCTCCACCTCACACAAAGGGCCATGGCCGGGAACAATAGCCTCAAATTCCTGACGGCGAAGCCAACGCAGCTGGGCTAACCACTCTTCACTGTTACACTGTCCTAATGCCGGATGTTCGTTGACAACTAATAAATCTCCGGTAAAGAGAATACGTTCTTTCGGTAAAAATACGCCACTGGTAGCCGGGGTGTGGCCGCCAAAATGCACAAAGTGTATTTCTCGATTACCTTTGTACATAATCAATCGACCGGTGAAGGCAAGCTCCGGCTTTACAATATGGGTCTTTTCTAACTGCTTTTGAACATCCGACCGTTTTTTGAAAAGGTTCTTGGTGCGCTCAATGAAGGTATCTTTGTAGTTAGCCATTTCTTTCCAGGCTGCTTCATGGGCCATAATGGGAGCATCAAAATATTGATTTCCCAGAATGTGCGTTCGGTGATGGTCGGTGTTGAATACATACAGTACTCTATCACTTAATTCCGACACCGTTTTGGCCCAATGCCTTGCTTCTTCAGGCACCATAGGCGTGTCGATAACCACAGCTCCGGCATCGGTTATGACACAACCGACATTGGATCCCTCATAGTCTTGCTCGACAAATACGTTTTTAGCAATTTCTTGCAGCATCGTTTACTCTTTAACTTATAGGTAACAAACGCTGGTAAGTTTAGCACAATTAGAAATGAGAATCAACCCCGATTTTCTCCTAAATAGGTAATCGGGCTAATTTAGCGCATGGCGTAACTCTTCGGCCAGTTCTCGTACTGCTTGCGGCGACTCAGCAGCGCGTTTAACCAAAGCACTGCCGACGATAACACCATCGGCCAGTTCGGCAACGGTACGGGCTTGCTGCCCATTGCCGATACCAAAGCCAACAGCCAAAGGTGTATCCGTTGTGGCGCGTACCCGGCTCACAAACTCTTTTAAGCCTGATGACACTTCACTTCTGGCTCCGGTAACCCCGGTCAGCGAAACCAAATAGATAAATCCATTCGATTTCTCAGCCACCAATTTAATGCGATCCGGCGTGCTGGTAGGGGCAAGTAAATAAACCAGTGCTAAACCATACTCGACGCACAAACTTTCAAATTCGGCGGCCTCTTCCGGCGGTAAATCAGGCACGATAAAACCATCAACTCCGGCAGCGGCGGCATCAACTACAAACTGATCCATTCCGTAGGCCAAAATAGGGTTGATGTAACCCATCAGCAACGCCGGGGTCTCTACGCCCTGTACGCGCAGGTCGCGAGTCATGGCCAGACACTCTTTGAGTGTAGTTCCATTCTCTAGCGATTTTTGGGTTGCTGCTTGAATGGTTGGCCCATCGGCCAGCGGATCGGAAAAGGGAACGCCCAATTCCAACAGATCCGCACCCGCCTCAACCAGCGACTTGACAACATCCAAACTGGCTTGCCGGGTTGGATAGCCCAAGACAGAATAAGGCATAAAAGCCGAATGTCCTTGTTCAAAAGCCTGCCGAACTCTTTCGATTCCTGTCATCGTTTATAATCCTATAATATCGTTTCGACCGTAATTTCCGCGCATCGCGTTAATTGACGGTCATTGGTTAAAAACAGGTCACACTTAGCGACAATCGCCGCTGCCAGATGAAGTGCATCGGGTGTCTTAAAGCTATAGAGTGCTCTTAGTTGAGTAGCCAGATCAAGTACCTGACGTGATAATGGGACAATCGTCGTGATGATTTCTGCAAAATAGCTATCAAAAGCCGTAAGCAAAGCCGTTTCACCATCCTGCATAGGTTTCACCCGGCACTCTAAGCGAGTCAGTTCGCTGCATAATTGTGTCACTCCCGGCTGAGCCAACCGCGCTACAACCAGAGGTGCGTAGGGGGCCACATTTTCCACCAGATAAATTAGCGGAGCAGAGTCTAAATAAACCCGCACGGGCTACTCCCAACTGTCGCGCTCAGCCCGAATTTGGGCGTCAATTTCTTCTTTACTGCGCGTTTGATAGCCACTGGCTTGCAGCGTTTCTCGGATCATGTCCAGTTTTTTCACAAAAGCGTTTTCGGTTTCATGAGAAAGCGTATACTGCTGCTTAGCCTCTTGAAGTAACAGGTAATCTTCCATGCTGATAATTGCTGCTGTCGGCTCTCCGAATTTTTCAACAACATATTCAGTTTGCCCATATTCTACTTCATTAAGTATTTTTTTTATCTGCGACCGTAATGTTGAGACCGATACTTTTTTAGACATCTCGCGCCACCTTTTGTACAAATATTACAATACGTACAAATTTTACCCTATTTATCGCTCCACGTCAAGCATTTTATCTCTTTTGCTGCCCATTTATTTTCTTATGCCCATATTTTTCTGAGCCATATAGAGTCTATGCTCCGCAATTGAGCGAATACGGTCGGCCCCTTCCTGCAAAATCTGTTCAATATAAGCCGGGTCAGCCGCCATTTCATGATACCGATTTTGAATCGGCTCGAGAGTTTCAATTACAGCCTCAGCTACCCGTTTTTTAAGTGTTCCATAGCCTTCTCCATCGAATTCATTCAAAACGGCTTCCTCGCTCTTATTCGTGATAGCCTGATAAATTGTCAGCAGATTGGTAACGCCTGCCTGTTTTTCCGGATCAAAAGCAATGCGATTTTCCGAATCGGTTGTTGCTCTCATAATGCTTTTACGCAGCACCTTCGGCGGATCGAGCAGGTGGAGCGCATGCCCTTGCTTATCGCTGCTCTTGCTCATCTTGGCTGTGGGATCATCCAACCCCTTCACCCGCGCCCCGGCTTTGGGGATAAGCGCTTCCGGCAACACAAAGGTATCGCCATAAAGGCTGTTAAAGCGTAAAACGATATCGCGCGTTAACTCCAAGTGTTGTTTCTGATCTTCGCCAACCGGCACATAATGGGTATCGTATAAAATGATGTCAGCCGCCATCAATACCGGATAATCGAGCAGACCTGTGCCGACGCTCTCCTGCTTGATGCTTTTGTCTTTATATTGGGTCATACGTTCCAGCCAACCGACAGGCGTAACGGTATTCAGCAGCCAGGTTAGCTCAGAATGCGCGGCGATGTCGCTTTGTATAAAAATAGCGCAATGCTCCAGATCGATGCCGCAAGCCAGATAAAGTAATGCTACCTCCCGCGTTTTCTGCAGAAGCACCTGGGGATCTTGCGGTACAGTGAGGGCATGTAAATCGACCACGCAAAAAATATTGTCATAGTTATGCTGCTCTGCCACCCAGTTTTTAATCGCTCCTAAATAATTGCCGATGGTCAAATTACCGGATGGCTGAATCCCAGAGAACACTCTTTTTTTGGTGGGTTGGTTATCTGTCATGGTTAACTACCTTTTCTCATTTTCATTTTTCTTGTTGCCAAGCTCTCGCATAATGGTGTCCAAATCTTTATCGCCTCGGCCCGAAAGATTGACCACGATGACACTCTCTTTAGACATCCTGGGTGCCCGTTTGATGACCTCAGCCACCGCATGAGCCGACTCGAGAGCGGGGATGATACCTTCCAACTCACTCAAAACTTTGACCGCTTCCAGGGCTTCATC